>NZ_CAWMYC010000093.1:0-125716 GCF_963872035.1 Scytonema sp. HK-05 | reverse complement strand
AACATTACGTTTAACAATAACGGTGGCGCAGGAACTCAGGCAACAGCATCGGGAAACGCGGGAGACATTACCCTGATAGCTAAGAATTCTTTTGTTGCAAGCAATCAAAGTGGGCTAGGCAGCAAAACCTTTGGTGCAGGTAATGGCGGAGTGATAAACGTTGAAGCTAATTCGGTGCTGCTTGAGGGATCTGGTTTTAATACGACTTCTTTTAATCAAGGCAGCGTCGGCGAAATGAAAATTAAAGTTGGCGATTTGGTAATCCGCAATTCTGGTATTGGAAATGAATCCTCATCGGGAAGTAATGGTGGAAAAATCACCATCGACGCAAATTCTTTTCGACTCGAATCTGCGGGTATCATTAGCACTACGGGGAAAGATAGCACAGGTAATGGCGGAGAAATTAACATTAATGTCGCAGGCTCTTTTGCTCTCAACACTTCAAATATAAATACTAATAGTTCTGGCACAGGTAATGCTGGAACTATCAGGATAACTGCCAAGAATGTGGAGATGGAAAAGGGAATTATCCAGAGTAATACGGATACGGTTGGTAAAGCAGGAAATATCTTTATTAATGCCACAGACTCTTTTAGGGTGACAAGTGGAGGTATAACAAATAATATTTCTGGTACGGGTGAGGCTGGAAATATCAGGATTGATGCCAAGAATGTGCAGATTGAAGGTGGAGGTATCGATAGCAGTGCGTCTGATTCAGCTAAATCAGGCGACATCTCTATTAATGCCACAGGCTCTTTTGGGCTGAGCAATGGAGTTATAAAGGCTAACAGTTCCGGCACACGTGATGCTGGAACTATCAGGATAACTGCCAAGAATGTGCAGATTTCACCTGGAGGTATCAATAGCATTGCCTCTAATTCAGGTCGATCAGGAAATATATTTATTAATGCCACAGACTCTTTTGGGCTGAGTAATGGAGGAGTTATAACTGCTAACAGTTATGGAACGGGAGATGCTGGAACTATCACGATTGATGCTAAGAATGGGCAGATTTCAAGTGCGGAGGTTAATAGTAATACACAGAACACAGGTAAAGGCGGAGAAATCAGCTTTAAAGTCACAGACTCTTTTGATCTCAAGTCTGTAGGTATAAATACAAACACTAGTGGCGTGGCTGACGGTGGAAAAATCTACATTAGCGCAAAGAAATTGCAGATGCAAGATAATTCAAGTATTCGTAGCGATGCAAAAGACGGAGGCACAGGTAGGGGTGGAGATATTGACCTACAGATAGGAAGCTTACTTTTGTTGCGTCGTCAGAGTTCTATCTCCACCAATGCAACTGGTAGTGGCAATGGTGGCAACATAAGCATCAATATTCCCAATGGCTTTATTGTGACTGTCCCGAATGAAAACAGCGACATTACCGCTAATGCATCTACTGGCCGTGCCGGCACAATCACAATTACATCTTTAAGTAACTTTAACATCAAACAGCGTAGTCGAGAAGACTTTATCAGCCTGTTATTGAACCCTGAAAATTCAGCAACGAACGATATTACAGCATTTTCCCAAAGCGATCTGGCTTTAGAAGGTCAGGTGATTATCAACACACCAGATGTTGACCCCAGCAAAGGATTTGTGGAACTACCCACGCTGCTAGCAGATATATCAGAGGTCATAGACACAAGCTGTGCTGCCTTTGCTTCACCAGAAGGTAGTAAGTTTACTGTCACCGGACGTGGCGGGTTACCCCCCAGTCCTAACGAACCCCTCAGCACTGATGTCCTATGGACAGATACTCGCACAAGAGGTATCACAACACACCAGCAAGGGAAAAAGGAACCTGCCGACTTACCACAGTCTAAACCTGAAGCTATAAAAATTGTCCCTGCTACGGGTTGGGTGTTCAATGGCAAGGGGCAAGTTACCCTGATCTCCCATGCATCTAATCCTAATGGTATAGGGACTCCTCCTCCTAGCTGCCCAAAACGGTGAAACAGCAAACCTACGCGTTCTTCTGATGCCGCGCTGTAATCACTGTATGCACATTACCGCGAGGTGTGAAATCTGCCTTAACGGTGACATCTAAGGGGTCACAGGCAGCAACAAAATCGTCTAGGATTTGATTAGCAGTTTCTTCGTGGGAAATATAGCGATCGCGATAGCTATTAATATATAGTTTTAGCGCCTTCAATTCCACTACCCGCTCATCAGGGATGTAGCTAACGTGAATCGTGGCAAAGTCAGGATAGCCAGAAAACGGACATTTACAGGTAAATTCTGGCAAGGTGATGTTAATGTCGTATCGTCTTCCTACACGCGGATTGGGAAATGTGATCAGTTGTCCTTCCGCAATGTTGCGTTCTCCATATTTCATTTCCATAGTCTTTAATCTTTAGTTTTTATTGATTACATATTATTTTAGTTGTTAGTTGTTACAGCAATCCTAATCAGAGGTGTTTTCGTCACCGTCCCTAAGCACCATCCCCACCCTGCACAGGGGTGGGGAATTTCGCGGAATCCGTTAAAAAAATCAGCGTTCATCATCTAACTGGGATTGCTGTAGTAGTTACTTGTCAACAAGTACCACAACTACTAACATCAAACTCATAACTCTTCCTGTTCCCAGTCTGGGCAATTTTCATCTTCCCAACCATAGGGATGCATACCGCAAACTAACAAATTCCCACTATACACTTGACCGTGGTAATGACGACAACCGATACAGGCGGGATTTTTTTCTGAACAGGGTTCCACTGAATAAGGAAAACCCAGATCGACATCATCTATAATAACGTCTTCCAGTTCCCAGTAAACTCCCATAATTGGATCAGCTAATTCCTGCAAATACTGCTCCAACTCAGTGGTGATGGTATTTTGTACTTGCTCAGTAATTTCTTCCGTTAACTCAAAAAATGAGTCTACCATTTCCGTCATCTCCAGGAAGAAGCTTTCTACTTCATCAGCCACTGTTTCTATCATGTCCCAAAACTCTTTTTGCCACTTTTCCATAAACCTGACGTCCTTACAAGCTATTTACTGGACGCTTAATGCTACATGGCTTGAAGCACTTTTGTACACCCTAAGCTTTATTTTTAAATAAAAATTTAACATTATCAGCAAACATTTTGGTACTGCACTCAAGTGCTAGTACCAGATCATTTCCAACTACTTATCGCGTTGCAACCTACGCAGTTCTTCCTGCATCTGTCTGACTTGATCGCGTAATTTCTCCGCATCCTCAGTGGGTGGGGTAACTTTTACGGTAGTTGGCTCTTCATCTTCCTCTATGATTTCGATGCGGCGCGGTTCAGAGGGAGGTGTTTTATTAGCTGTGACATCAGATGTTGGTGCGCTTTGGGCTTGCTTCATCATTTCTTCGACTAAGCGGCGGGCTTCGTCTGTTGTCATTTCCCCCCGTGCAACCATTTCATCTGCCAGCTTTTGGACTTGCGATCGCAGTTCGGTTATTGTCCCACCTGCTTTTTCTCCGGCGTAAGAAGCCAACCCAACACCAAGGTAAAAAGCTTTTTTTACAACATCTCCAAAACCGGGCATTGTCGCTCTTGCGCTCCTAAAATGGGGCGACCCGGAGACTACGCCTGCTACAAGCATCCCGTATTGCTGCTACCTTCCGGTCCTGACAAAGTTTGGGCGTTGCAGCCGCGTAGATCCAGGTCTATAAACACAATAGCATTAAATTTTCTGACTGTGTATTATTCGACAACAATTTTCCACTCGTAAAGCTTATAGTTGACGCAGCCGTTTTGTACCAATGGATCAACAGCGACAATCGCTTCTGCCTCATTCATTGAGCTTGCTTCAAACAGCATCATGCCACCGCCTCTTTGCCCCCAGTAGCCTGTTTTGGCTTTGTGTCCTTTGGCAATCAACTCCTGTACGTAAGCTTTATGAGCCGGTACGTATTGGTCAAAGGTAGGCTTATCAACTGTGCCTTCTTCTATCTTTACAAACCAGGGCATTGCTTGCAACCTCTTAAAACCATATGCTGTAATATTTTCAGGGCTACTATCTGTTTTTTAAGCTACTTGCATGAAATGAATTGACTCATCGTCTGTCCCTACTCTTGATAAATGTTGCCATCACAGAAACTTTTTTTTATCGCCCTCCTGCCACCGCAGGAAATCCAAGACTACGCTAACCAAATTAAGCAATACTTTGCTGATAAGTATGCCAGCCGTCACGCACAAAAATCTCCACCGCACATCACCCTGCAACCGCCTTTTGAATGGGCAGATGCTGATGTGCCTGCATTAGAAGAATGCCTTAAAGATTTTGCCGCTTGTCGAGAGTCGGTGCCGATCGCACTGAGTGGGTTTGCTGCCTTTGCCCCTCGCGTCATCTATATTAATGTGGTGAGAAGTCCACAATTGCTAGCTTTACACGCTGATTTGATGACGCATCTAGAGAGTAACTTGGGAATTATTGACAAGGTTGGCAAAACCCGTCCCTTTGCTCCCCACATGACGGTTGCGTTTAAAGATTTAACAAAGCAAAACTTTAAAGCTGCTTGGTCGGAATTTGAAAAGCGTCAGCTGTATTTTGAGTTTACTGCTTCTAACTTAACGCTGTTGCTGCATGATGGCAGGCGGTGGAATGTTAAATCGGAGTTTCCCTTTTTGTCTGAGATGGTTTAAGTGGCTACGCATGCCAAGTCAAAGTAGTCGCAATTGTGTTGACTTTGTTTTGCTGAGGCATGACGTAGACGCAGAATGTATACGAACTCACCTTTGTCCTATCACCTAAAAGGTTTGGATATCTAGCTCCACAGCCCAAAGATATGCAGGACAAATACACTGGTTGTGGCGATCGCCTTTATGCGGCAATACGGTTGCTGTTAAGGATTGTTGATCAAGATTCCACACATGTAGAGACGTTGCATCCTTTGAGTTCTACATTGCCATTCTGATAATAATTTTAGTCTTATCTGAACTGTATTGCTTTATGCGGGGCTGAGCGAAAGCGGACACGCGTTCGCCCCGGAGCGCGGGTATGGACTTCAAAGCATGGAAATTTAGATGGCTCTGTTTTTGGAATCGAGATCCTTGAACAAGTAGTTACTTAGCGAAGACGCAGATCAGTCAAATTATCAGATCCTAAACCAGCAGGTGTGGTAATTTGCAACCAAAAAACCATATAAAGGGAAATAATTATGGCAAATAAATCAGCTAAATCAAGTCGATTGAACTCTGTGGAAGAATTCCACAAGGCAGTCGCCCAAAAGGGACGGGTGAAAGCCGTAGCAGAAAAAATGGTGGAATTGCCTGCAAATGTGAACCCGCCTGTATTTGGCTCACAGATGCGGATCTGGAAGCAAGACCCTTCTGTGAAGGAACTTAATCTGCCGAGAACTGTTTACGTTCACACTCAAGTAAATGAAGGTCCCAGCGATTCGCAAATTACGATCCAGGGTGTCCATCCTGTGACTCCAGATGCCAATCGGAATTTCCTGATTGAACCCACCAACGAGGAAGCGTTCGACGCGGTTCATACTTATACCATTGTTCGCCAAGTGCTGACAATGTACCAGCGAGTTTTGAAGAAAAAGCTTGCTTGGCAGTGGAATACAAACGGCAATGAGGAAGTGATTCAGGTTTATCCCCATGCTGGAGAGACGGCGAATGCTTACTACAGCCGTGAGGAAAAAGCTATAAAATTCTTCTATTTCACTCCTGGAAACTCACAGGCAAACTCGAAAGTTTATACTTGCCGCTCATTGGATGTTGTCGCCCATGAAACCGGACACGCGGTGCTGGACTCATTGAAGCCAAACTGGCTGTCATTTGATTCACCAGCACAAACAGGAGCCCTGCATGAGTCATTCGGCGATTTGACCTCAATTTTCCTGCTGCTGTCCCAGCTGGATATGGTGGAGTATATTGTGGCGCAGACGAAGGCAGATTTACATCAAAAGAGCATACTCGCTGAGGTTGCCGAGGAATTTGGAGAGGCTTTTCAGCTTCCCGATGGGTTGCGCAATGCAGACAATAACCTGAAACTGAGCGAAGTTTCTAGTGAGGTGCATGAACTTTCCCAAGTATTTACTGGAGGAGTATTCGATATTCTGGCAGATTTGTTTACTTCACGCCGGGACCCTTATGTCCGAGATTCTGCTGAAGTTTTATATGAAGTTGGCAAATACATCGCTGGACTGACACTGCGTGCTTTAACTCAGGCACCGGATACTAATGCCACTTTTGCAGATGTTGCCAACGCGATGATCGAAATAGCTGAGGCGGACGGAGAGAAAGACTGTGTTCAGTTTATACGGAAACACTTTGAATTTCGGCAAGTATTGGGAGCAAACGCCATAGCTGGTCCTGTGGATCTATCCCAGTTTGGTCTATATGCCGATCGCCGTTGCTGTTGTGGTACTATGCAGCACCCACAATATATGCCTCATGTTTCTACTTCAAATGGCAAACGCCCTTGAGCAAGTCATAGACAAGATTGCAAAAGCCCCTGTTAGGGTAAGATGGGGACTTTTGCAACCTTACTTTATGAGCTGCGTGAGCCTCTGAGGCATACGATGAAAGTACACTTTCAAGGCACGTCTCAGAAAAAAGTATTAATTTATATTTAGTTTTTATTCCCGTAATTTCAGAAATATCGTGAGTTTAAACTTGCAAAAATAACTTCTATTTATGTCAATCAAATTCATGCATAAAAGATTGATAAGTACCTTCATCCTGACAACTCTTGCACCCTTATCAATATCAGGTATTCCCGCACTAGCGACAGCACAAGAGATTGTTGCTCAAAAAATTGATTGCAAGAAAGCACTCACCACACCAGAAATGAAGTACTGTTCTCAGCAGTCGTATCAAGCAGCAGATAGACAACTCAATCAGGTGTATAAAAAAGTTATATCTACCTTAAATGGTGAACAGAAGCAAATACTGACAGCGGCACAGGAAACATGGATTAAGTTTCGCGATCGCAACTGTGATTTTGAAGTTTATGGCAACCGTGGTGGCACAGGTTATGAAATCTTTCGTAATGGATGCCTAGAGCGCCTAACGACTCAACGTACAAAAGATTTACAGAATTATTTGTCTTCTCGGTAATCACAATTTCCTAAAATTGCTTGTCATCAAAGCGATTCAGAAACTTGATTTGAGTTGTTATATTTAGGACTTAGAAGATTGACAAATAAAAGCTTATATGTATTCAAAGGTGTTCAGCCTGTGACGGGTTTGCTGGCATTCTTTTCCGTTTCTCTCCCCTGAGTGCATAAGTTGATTTTGCTGACACCAATTAATAATACAGAAAGCTCAGATCAAAAGGCTTAGCTGAGCTTCAGCAAATCAAGTAGGTTATTAGTCCTTAATTATACTGGCAATAAATGCGTAAGTCCGAAATGCTGAAATTGATGATAGTAGATAAAACTAAGGAGAAAAACAATGGCTAAGATTACCATCAACGGTGTATCAATCGACCCAGATGCCCAGAAGAACGCGATGGGCGTTGCTGGTCTTATTAGTCCTAACAGTTCCAACTCAAACTATATTCTCATCCAAACAACTCAACCGCTGAACCGAGACCAGAAAAATCAGCTCGCAACGTTAGGTGTCGAAATCCTAGAGTTCGTACCAGAAAATACCTTCATCGGTCGTTACGAACCTGCAAATCTCGATGCTATCCGCAACCTGCCGTTTGTCGAGTGGGCGAACGTCTATTTAGAGGGCTTCAAAATTGCACCTCAGCTGCGTAGTGGACAAGTCAATAAAAACACGAATAATCTACTTGCTCTGGGCGATGTAGAACCACCAATATTGCAGCAGCCAAAACGGGTGGAAGTCGTGTTTCATAATAATGTCTCAATTGACGACAATCTTCGCGATCGCGTTGCTGCTGCTGCTAGACTGAACCCTGAAGATTTGCAATTCAGTAATAACGCCGTAAAACTCACGGTTCAACCTCGGTATCTTGAGGACTTGGCAAAAATAGATGAGGTGCGACACATTGAAGAGTTTGTTCCACGGCAGCTTTTCAACAATGTGGCTCTCGGAATTCTCAATGCCGATAAGACACACACCACAATCAATCTCCAAGGAGAAAATCAAGTTGTAGCAGTAGCCGACACTGGCTTCGACAAAGGTTCAACCACAGACGTTCATCCTGCCTTCACAGACAGAGTCGTCAAGCTTTACCCATTAGGAAGATCAACCGCAAATGACCCTAATGGACACGGTACCCACGTTGCAGGTTCCGTTCTTGGCGATGGCAAATCTGAGACAATGGGAGGTCCCATCCGGGGAACAGCTCCTAAAGCTAAGCTCGTGCTTCAGTCCGTTCTCGATCGCCAAGGAAACTTGGGAGGGCTTCCAGACGACTTGAACAACTTATTCAAAGTCCCGTATGAAAATGATGGCGCTCGCGTTCATACGAATTCCTGGGGAGCTCCGGCATTTGGGCGATATACTGTAGATTCTCAACAAGTAGACCAATTTGTCTGGGAGCATCGAGACATGGTCATCTGCTTTGCTGCAGGCAACGATGGCGTTGACAACAATAGCAACGGCGTGATCGATAATGGATCTATCGGCGCACCCGGAACCGCAAAGAACTGTATCACTGTTGGAGCCACGGAGAATAACAGACCAGACCAATCCAAACCCTACAGTGTTTTGGGTCGCTATAGAGTCGAGCCGATAGCCTCTGATGGGTGGTCCAACAACGCAGAAGGCATGGCGGCTTTCAGCAGCCGAGGACCAACTCAAAATGAGCGCATTAAGCCAGATGTTGTTGCTCCTGGAACTGCTATACTCTCGACTCGCTCAAGAGATGCGCAGCCCGATTCATTGTTTGGCACATCCACAGACCCTCTTTATATGTTTCTGGCTGGTACTAGCATGGCTACACCACTGGTAGCTGGTTGCGCTGCGGTGGTGAGAGAGTATTTCCAAACCCAACAGAAGCACCAACCAAGTGGGGCTTTGGTTAAGGCAATGCTGATTAACGGAGCCAAGGATATTGTCGGTCAATACGTTCCCTCGGAAACGGGAGAAATTCCCAACTTCTCAGAAGGATTTGGTCGGGTCGATTTAGCCGCAACGGTAGGACCAAGAGGTGATCATGAGCGGGTTATTTTCAAGGATGAAGCCACAGCACTCGATACTGGGGAAGAGGAAAAAACTGAAGTAGAAGTCAGCGAATCAGACTCCCTTGTGAAGGTAACATTGGTGTGGACCGATTTCCCTGGAGAAGCACTTCAGAATGATTTGGATTTGATTGTGCGAACTGCAGACGGACAGGAGAGACACGGAAATCTGCCGCCATCCTCGACTGACTTCGACCGCCGGAATAATGTTGAGCAGGTTGTCTTGACCGATGTACCTGCAGGCAAAGTTGAAATCGTGGTGCGTGCTTATCGAATCATAAATCCACAATCATATGCATTGGTTGTGCGAATTTCTTAAATGATTTTAGGGTGGGCAGTACCCACCCTACTTGCTGGCTTCTTTTGGAATTAGCTAAACTTTCAGCCGTTTTATCGATAGTCTACCTGTTAAACGTGTGCATTGGTTGGACAAGCAAAAAAATCTAGCTTTGCTAAATAAACTTTTTAGTACACAGTTACTAATTCAAACAGTTAGAACTCAAATGCCAACTTTTGACCCTAAGTTGGTAAAACACACTTATGTGGTAACGCCGGTCACAACCACGAGAAATTGTGCGATTCGTTGGTAAGGGACTTTCAAATACAATTAATCAAAATGACAATCATTTTGAGGGGTGTAGGGTGGCTCACGACGTGAGCCACCCTACACCCCCGAAAGTCAGTAGACCGAAACTACTTTTGACTAAAAATAATCCGGCGACCGCTTCTTACGCTTGAGTGCCAAAGGTGCGCCGATAGTGCCAAGGATGAGTAAGCTAAGGATGGAGGTAGATTCAGGGACAGTGATTATGGTTGCAGAAAAACTAATAGGTAACTCACTATCTTCCGGTCCCAAATTTTCTTTCACCAGGTACAAATGGCTGGGCAGAAAAAACCTCTAAATAACCCGGTGTCGGCAAAAAACTAGCGAAAAACGGACTAGAATAGTTTCCCTGCTCGGTGGAATACCCAAAACCATCACCCGTTAACTGCTGAGTATTAAGACTAATTAAATTGTCAACAATAAAAGGTTCGTTTCCCGGTATTGAAGTCCCTGTAGGTTGCAGACCAGTAATTGTTTCACCATTTCTTGTACCAGTAATTCCAGTTATCTGGTAAAAACCTAAATCATTAGCGGTGTCATTAGTGGTGAAAGTGCCACTCGCCGTTATGCCAGTACCAGAATAATTCCAGTTCCAATTTAAAGCAGAAGCTGCTTGCATTGTCTGGAACATTAATCCAGATGTGGCAGCAAGGACTGTGACAGATAATAGAGCTAGATTTTTCATAAAAATCCGAGTGTGTTATCACGGAAGTTGTTAGTGGAGTTAAGCTACAGCCCAACCCAAAACCAATGGCAGTTTAACACCAAAGATATCTATACATAATTTGTACTGACGTGAGAATGCCCTGTCATGCAATGGACTCTGCCCCCTAGGCGATCACACCTAACCGGAAACACACAGACTGTTGCCATTCGCGTCTTCTCCTGCTGGTTGCTCCTTCATCACAACGAACGAGCGCTCACTATGCTCCTTACCTAATATATATCCCTACCGCTTTGTCAATGACCTGAGTTTTGTTTTAGGGGCATTTCGCCCCTCCGACCTACCCAGCGAGCGCCGCTATCAAAAAGGTGTGCTCGTACAAATTAACAGTAATAAAAAAGCTGCGAGTTAACTCTCATCCTATCTCGCGGTGACAAATTGACCTGTAAAGGAGAATGACCCTCCAGATGGTCCATTTCCCTGTAGTGGATTATCTTGTAGCCCAAAAAAACTAAGCTCAATTGTCCCTTCTACCGTTTGAGTTTTCGGATTAAAGGTAGCGCTATAATCATTTCTTGCAATACCGCTACCACCAGAACTTGAGATACTAAAGTTGAGTGCCCTCGCTGTAATCGCCTTCTTTCCATTACATACCCAAGTGCCCTGAGAAGTGGTAAAAGCATCAAACTGACCCGAAATACCACCTTGGTTTGAGTCGTCAACAATCAAGTTACCTTCTTTGGTAAGAGTAATCAGCGCACGTGAAGCAAAGTTTCCATTGGCATCTTTAATTGTTGCAAGATATGTACCAGTGACAAAGTTGCTGCAACCTGCTTGTTCTGAATTGGTATTAATTTCAGATTCAGCCTTTACCGAGTGAATGTTCCAGATATTTAAAATGCCGACTGTAGAAAGTATACCAATTGTCAATCCGACTAATGTCTTACGAATTTTCATGATGAACAATAGTAAAGAATTTATTGAACTCTACTTAGAAACATATAGAGAAAAGAGACATATTCTTGATAAATTTTTGTTAATGTTTGGTTAAAATCAGAGGCTTCCAGGAAATAAGGGGATACCCAGCGCGGCAGACCCTGGGAAGAGCAAACGGCTGACACTAAAGCATCACAGGAGTCAGAACGGGCATATCCGGATTGAAATGAGAGATGCGGTGGATAGTACCACCCATCGACTTGTAAATCCCAACAAATAACCGAAAGCTGGTAAAACGAGAAAAATCTGACATACTGACGGTAACGCTACCCCTTGTTCCATCGAGTTTCGGTGTATGTCTGCACGCTCATACCTTACGTGATACCCAATTATCGAAAGTTGGTAAAACAGAAAAAACTGAGCCTGCTGTCTCCAGATGCAAGTCTCCAAATCAACGCAGCTATGAGAATATGCGATGGCACGGAGTGCCCGCCTCCGGCGATCGCACAGGTGCCATCCGGGAGGCAATCGCGGCAATATCTCTTCTCCTGTTTGGTTAAAACAGAGAAGTAAAAAGCTGAAATCTATATAAGATAAGCTTTAAGAGCCTCTATTTCCGTTGTATGCAGAGTTCTCGGCTCAATGCCCTTGAGACACATGAGAAACAGGAGTTAGGAGCATCTCCCCTAGCTTTCAACCACACTCTGCTTTTTGATGACAACCATTTTTTACGACGGCACTAATCTGTCACCAATAACAAATAATTAGTCACTGTACACCAACCATCACACACATATATCAATACCATCCTCAGTATTTTTACTATTTTTTAATAAAAAAAATACATAGTTACTATAAGCTTAAGAATGTTTTTGGAATTCCGAAGATAACAATTTTACCAATTTTATGGAAAATCACTACTCTTTGTAGCTGATTTTTTCAACAGCAGAAATCCTTAAATATTTACATATAATATAGGGTTTTGAGAAATTGATGGCAAAACAACGTTAAATTTTATTGTAATTTTCTAAACTACGGTAGTCACAATTGAACTTTTAATACAAAATAAATTTATACATTGGGCAAGCGTTGTTGAGTTCATTGCTGCCTATGCACATTATCTGTGCAACAGCGCATTGATAGCTTGGCAACTCACAAACAACGCGTATATCCGGATGTGTAGCGACCAAGCGGCTGCGTTTCCCATGCTCTTGTTATTGTAGGTGCATTGTCTCATCAGTTCATTTTCAATTAGACCAAACACGAGTTACACAGGACAATATCGTCACTGACCCCAGCTATCGCGGCATGGGGCTTGTAAGAGGAAAACTCACTAATTTCTTAATACAAGACTAAAACAGTGTCTAGCCATTAATACTGAACTATCTGGGTGTAGTAACCCACAAGACGTTAAGAATGCCTCCCTAGTTTCTAACCTCTCTGATAGTCAGTGGCGAAGGGATATATATACCTAGCAATAGGACTTATCGTAAATGTTTGTACCAGTCGTAGATTCAAACAATCGACCCCTGATGCCAACAACGCCCAGTAGGGCAAGACGTTGGATAAAGTCAGGCAAGGCTACACCGTTCTTTAAAAAAGGAGTGTTTTGTGTTCGACTCAACGTAACCGCAACTACCGCAAACTACCAACCTATTGCAGTTGGCATTGACCCAGGTAGCAAGCGCGAGGGCTTCACAGTTAAATCCAAGGCTCATACTTACCTAAACATCCAAACTCATAGCGTGGACTGGGTAAAAGACCATGTAGAAGTTCGGCGAAATATGCGACGCGCAAGACGGTTTCGTAACACCCCGTGTCGTCAAAATCGGCGCAACCGACTTGTTAATAAAGAAAAACTGCCACCATCAACAAAAGCCCGTTGGCAGTGGAAATTACGTATTTGCAAGTGGTTAACGCTGATGTTTCCTGTTTCGGTCTTTATTGTTGAAGATGTTAAGGCGAAAACCTGGAAGAATGCTCGAAAGTATAATGTCATGTTTTCCCTAATAGAAGTTGGTAAAAAATGGTTTTACCACCAACTTAGTTCCATTGCTAACGTGGAAACTCGCACGGGGTTTGATACTTACGAAGCAAGGCAAGCTCTAGGGCTGAAAAAGTCCAAGAACAAGACAACTACTAAGTTCGATGCTCACTGCGTTGATTCATGGGTATTAGCAAATTGGTATGTTGGTGGTCACGTTAGCCCAGACAATACAGCCTTAATTGAAATTGTTCCTTTAGAATTTCATCGTCGTCAACTTCACCGACTGCAATATCAAGCAGGACATATTAGACCTCGATATGGCGGAACAATTAGTGCAGGATTCAAGCGTGGCTCAGTTGTTAAACACCTTAAATATGGGTTTTGCTATGTCGGTGGTTGGCAAGAATCCCCAACAAAAAAAGACCCTAATAGAAAAACGATTAGCCTGCATAGTTTACAAACTGGCAAGCGATTGTCCCAAAATGCGTTACCCACAGATTGTAAGTTTTTGTCTTACAACTCGTGGCGAATAGCAAATTAACTTGTAAAGCCGTCCTACAAGGACGGGGTTTCAGACCCAGGAATTTCGATGAGTAGCGCCCTAATTCTCAAGGAAGGCTCAACGGGACAACAAGTTGTAAACCTGCAATACGTCTTAAACAGACAGGGGTTTTATTCAGGTTCATTGGACGGTATTTTCGGACCAAAAACCAAAGCAGCTGTGGTTCAGTTTCAACGAAATCATCGTCTTGAGGCTGATGGGATTGTGGGAACAGCTACTTTGAAGGCTTTAGGTAATTTAGAGGGTATAGGCGGCTAGTTGACCGTTAGTGTTGATTGAATTGCAAAATTCTGTAAAAAGTTTTAAAAGGAGAATATCATGGCTACCACGACTTCTATCCTGCCTCTTAAAGAAGGCTCAAGCGGACATCCAGTTACCGTCATCCAAGGATTCTTAAAGACACTCAAGCTATATTCAGGTGCAACTGATGGAGTTTTTGGTTCGCAAACTAAAGCTGCTGCGATCAAGTTTCAGCAGAATAACAAGCTGACTGCTGATGGCGTTGTCGGACCAAGAACGGCGATCGCATTAGACAATGCAGTGTGGGTATCACAGAGAAAGACTTTACAAGAAGGCTCAAAAGGAGATGAAGTCCGAGACTTGCAGGGACTTTTGACCAACTACTACAAGCAAGTTAATATTGATGGCAATTTTGGACCGAAGACTAAAGCAGTGGTTGCAGATTTTCAAAAAGCTAGGGGTCTTAAGGCTGATGGAGTGATGGGACCACTAACTTGGGCGTCTTTATACACTCTGATTACCCATGATATTCCAGAAGATCAGCGAATTGCACAAATTTTTTCTGAAGAAGCCTGCTAAGAAGTTTGGATAGTCTTTTAAAAAGAGGTTGTACATTTGATGCGTGAAGACTAAACTTCACTTTTATTATGGTGCGTTAGCTAAGTGTTACGCACCTACTTATACCAACTCTCTGTAACAATGCGCTTAATAATTACCCCCCGCCTACGGCGTCCCCCCGATGCCTTGGGGGGACTACAGGGGGGTGGAATTAAGCTTAACTTTATAGAGAAATGGTATTCTTTAAGATTTTCTTTATCAATTTGTTTTCATAAGTTCGTAGTGAGAACTTTAGTCCTCATTTTTCGTCAGGAGTAAAGTCCTCACTAGAAACAATTTTAACAAAGGAAACTATCATGACTACAACTTCCGTGATTCTCAAAGAAGGCTCAGGAGGAGCAGAAGTCACCAAGCTACAAGAAGCATTGAAAAAACTCAATTTTTACTCTAGTGCTGCTGATGGTATTTTTGGATCACAAACCAAAGCAGCTGTGATTAAATTTCAGCAGGCGCAAGGGCTTGTTGCTGATGGAATTGTTGGTCCTACAACATGGTCTAAATTGAATGAACTACTGAACAAACAGCCAGTAACTAGATGGCGGCTGATGACAGAAGTCGAGGAGATAAAAGAAATTAAATCACTGATTAACAGTCGGCTGGGTGTGGCTGCGCTGAATCAAGTAGCATTAGAAAACTTTATTGGTTTTGATTGCACTAGACGTTTTTATATCAACGAAGAATTTGGTGGTTTCCAAACCCTGATGCGGGTTAAGTGTAGTACACCAAGAGGAGCATCTACCGCGATCGGCTACGACGAAATCCGAATTATCTTTAATCGCTTTGAAGGCAATATTGAGAATTTTGACATCGAGCGAGTCTCAGAAGAAACTGCTGCAAAGATTGTGCTACCAGATTAGTTTTCACCAAAACAGTGCTGAGTAAAAATTACTCAGCACTCAGCACTCTAAACTCCAATACGGTTCAGTTAAGGTTGATGTGTAAAAAATCATGTGTGTAGAGACGAGAGGTGGCGCGTCTCTACATTGTCTTCCTGATAAGGGTTCTGATCTTATCTGAACCGTATTGCTCTAAACTCAGGACTTTAGTGACTAGCAACTTTCCCATTCGGGCGTTGAATAATCTTTTCTACCACCCGCCGCTTCGCCTTTGGATCTATTCCTACCAAGCGCACATACTCGTTGGTGTATTCTGTTAAACAAGATTCCAAAGCCGATATTGCATCTGATTTGCCATCAATTGTACCAATCGGGCAACTTTGCCAAGAACCTGTGCGGAACCGCCGTTCGTCTACATGTTCAATGGCTATTTTGTAACCCTGTGACAAAATTTCACGTATCTGTTCTTGTGTCTCCAGAGTTAAATGGGTATCTGATAGCTGCTGTTTCTGGTGTCCATTGCTTCTTTCCAATGGCTTTGAGCTATTGGTTGATTGATTGGGTACTGCTGCAGGAGCAGGTGCTGGAGGCGCAGGTTGATAATTTCCGCCTCTATTCAACCGATTGTACTCATCAACCAATTGGGAATTTTCTACCCGTTTTTGTTCACCAACGATCAAGTTGCCCATTTCAATTAAGTGAGACAAGCTGAAATTAGGCTTTCTAAATTGCGGCGGTCCTTCGGTGCTGTTCACCACACGCTGGGATATGCGCTCAATTCCTATTTCATGTATAAAGTGACGAATTTGTTCGTCGTAAATTTGGGAACGCAAAGCGCTGAAAAAGTCTATTGATTGATGGGAGAAAGTATCAACTAACTGTTCAATTTCCCGGCGTGACAGTCCATCCGGTTCAAAAATCCCGCCAACAATGCCAATCTTGTCATCGCGGTCTGGTTCCCAGTAAAATTTCTCCATCCGACCATCGCGAATGAGCGGCGCATAAAGGGTGGAAAAATCATTGCCTGTCACAAGAATCGGCACGCGATGTAAAGGCGTTGAGTCGTAACTACCGGGGAGTTGCACATCGGTGGGGTTATCAGCAATATTCATCAGTGTGGCATTCACCAACTGAGTATTGACCGTATACTGAGTGCCTTCATCAAAGCGTCCAGCACCTGCATCCAAATCGTTAATCATAATCACGCACATTCTGCCGCGCACGCGGATGAGTTCCGCTGTTTCTCGATAGCGCAGACGAATCAGACGTGCTGGATCTCCTGCATCTGGACTTTCCAGTTCGCCGCCAGAGATGTGAGTCACTTCGACACCCATTCTCTCGAAGACTAACTCACATTGAAAAGACTTGCCCTCGCCTTTGCGTCCGTGAATACCCAAAATTAAGGGGACTCGGACACCAGGAAGGTCAAGGTAGTTTTTAGTGATGTGAACTGCAAGTTTATCCAAAAAGCGAGGGGAAATATAGTAACTCATGAATCTTTACAGATAATTTCAAGCCCTGATAGGGATTAGTGACTGTTGCCAACAGAAAATTGACACCAATTTAAGGATAAGTTAATTTGCTTAAAATAATATTAATTTTTTATAGCTACTATTTTTCATTGATTTTGCTTTAAAAGCAATTTTTTCTTTTTATCTAGATAATTGGGCTGACTTATGTTATTTAAATTACATATTTTATCATCATGTTTCATAACTAGAGGCAAGACTAGAAAGGCAAAAAACAGATTTTATCGTACTCCCAACTTGATGACTGGCTTCCCGTCAGAAGAATATCTATCCTAGCACTGCCGTAGCTTGCGAGAGTCAGAAGGCGAAGCGAAGCGTTAGACACCCCTCGCTCTAAAAATAAATGAATGAACTTGACACGAAAACATGGGGATGCGGGGAAAAGAGGTCGTCCACCTTGGGCGAGGTCTCAACCTTACATCAAGACAACGCTTGTATTATCCGTCTTTCATAACCCCTATGATTGGCGATCGCCTCCGGCACTGGCACCTTTGCAATCGCCTAATTGGAGAGTCACGATGGCGTCTTGCTTTTCTTACGATAGTTACTACATATCTTGTCTACATTGTCAATGCGTAAGTCCTATTCCAGTCTCCGCGTCCTCTTAGTAAAAATACTTGAGAGCTCTACTAAGCTTTAACTAGAAAACGGTGGCAGCAGTACAAGTTGGACTTTTTACTCATCGAAGAATTATTCCAAAGCCTGCTACTCCTTGTCACCCTCCGTTAACTTCACAATACCTACGAGATAATAAATCTGACAATTACTTTACTAGCAAGCGCCGTTCTTATTTAACACAACCTTTAGGGTTTTCAGCAGCAAATTAATATCGTAGCCAATAGACCAATTGCGTTGATACTTTAGATCCATGCGAACAATATCTTCAAAGTCCTTAACGGTGGAGCGACCATTAGCTTGCCATTCGCCTGTCATACCCGGTTTGACATTCAACCTCTCCCAGTGGTGATTTGAGTAGTGCATCACTTCATCGGGAGTGGGAGGACGGGTACCGACTAGGCTCATTTCCCCCAGCAGCACGTTCCAGAACTGAGGGAGTTCGTCTAGGCTGATGCGGCGGAGAAACTTTCCTACACGGGTAATACGAGAGTCATTCTTATTTTTGAAGATATGATGACCTTTGGCTTCATTATTGACCAGATGCTTGAGTCGATCAGCCCCGACCACCATCGAACGGAATTTCCAAATCTGAAAGGAACGTCCGTTTAGACCACAGCGAATTTGACTGTAGAAGATCGGACCCGGGTTATCCAGGTAAATGGTTATAGCAAGAGGAATCACTACGACTGCTGTAATAGCCAGCCCTACAAGCGCACCCAGGATGTCAATTATACGCTTGGCTTTGCTTGTTACAGAAGGATGAACTGGAAGCCTGGCGAAATGAACAATGTAAGCACCATCCAGAACTGGTATATGAATGGGGTAAATAGGGTGGGAAGTAGAGGAGTTAGACATGGTAATCACAGTTTCAGCGGGTCGGTTTAAGAAGCGAATTAGTTGAAAAGACTGGCTTTTTAGCAACTTAAGTTGCTTGGTTTTGATGGGATTGGCTGGTCAATTAAGCAAGCGGATGGGTAATACCAATTGACCAAAACTTGGCTAGACAACAAGGGTCTTAAACCCTTGGTCAATACTTCACAGCTGAGTGTTAACCTTGGTCAGCACAGCGTCGTAACTATCAAAAATTTCAAACACTGAATCTAGTTGAGTCAGTTCAAAGATTATCCGGATAGGTGCTTGCAAGTTGCAAATGACAAGGCGACAACCACTGGAACGTGCAGCGGAAAGCCCCGTTACTAAGGCACTTAACCCTGAACTATCCATAAAATCCACTTGGGCTAAATCAATCACCCAGAGATGTTGAGACTGAGGCACTAAACTAGTTAACTGTTCCCTCAAGACCTTACCATGCTGCAAATCTAAGCGTCGTTGAGGCTGAAATACAATCAGTTTATATTCTTGTGTGAGAGCCATAAATTTTACTATTGATTCCGGTAGGTGTCTATTGCACGATTGAGAAAATCTTGGCAGGCAAAAGCTATTGAGGAGTATTAGCAAAGCTCCACTGCAAATGCTTATGCTTGTTTATTTAAATTGACGCTGCGACTGGCAGAGAGCTTTGTCATTGAAGCTTGGCGATCGCTCGTTGAACACAGCTTTGTGTGGCTAGAAAAATGCTAGACGGTTATCTCGAGATTATCAGGATCTACCTAAACAGTTTGAGAGTATCTTCTATTGAAATTGTTGTTAAAGTCAGAGCAGTTTGGTAGAGCTAAAGTCGCCTAATGTGATTCGGCTTTTCGTTTTGTGTTCTTATGTTGTTTGTTCGCCCCCACGACGTGGGGCAAAGGCGTAGGATAGCACCAAACTTAAGAAGACAAGGTTGCCTATGAGATAGCGCTGCCATAGCCGACCCGGTTCCATTGCTAGTCGCCACAGCCACTCCATACCAACAGCACGAATTGCATATGGGGCACGGGGTACACGTTCAGCGACAAAATCCAACAGAGCACCCACGCCCATACAAGTGATACCGGGGAGAAGGCTTGCGTATTGATTGATCCAAATTTCCTGTAACGGTACTCCCATCGCCACTAACAGCAGGTGCGGGCGGGCTGCCCGGATAGCCTCTAATACCTGCTCGGTTTTTGCTTGAGGGAAATAGCCGTGCTGAGTTCCTGCAATAACCAAACCAGGATAGGCTTTCTTTAGGTTAGCTGCCGCTTCTTCAGCTACACCTGGCTTAGCACCAAGAAGATAAACTGATAAACTTTTTGCCGCCCCATCCTTGCACAAAGCCGGAACTAGGTCGGTGCCATTGAGGTTATGCACCAACGGTGTACCCAGTAAGGCACTACCCCAGCGAACTCCACTCCCGTCCGCTAACAACAAATCACTGTGATCTAACGCCTCCGCCAGTACTGGGTTTTGGGCAGCAGTTACCATCGTGTGCGCGTTGGCATAATACACGCGACCGCCCTGCTGCCTCAGTAACCGCGCCAGTAAAAGCTCGATTGCCTCGGACGAGGACATACGATCAAAATGGGTGTTGAGAAAACTAACTCGGTCTGCCATATAATTTGAACCTTATAATTTAAAGTTGAGAAATGCGGAATTCAGAGGATAGGTGACGTTGTGCTATCACCGGAATATACTTAGAGCTTTATGGCTGGGTAATATCAAGCCTGTTCAATTGCTTGCAATCAAACAATGGCTGCAACCGGACTAAAATCTTTATCTATCGGGGCTTTTAGCATACTTGCATTACATGCTTATGCGTAACCACAACAAAAGACTTGATATGACCTGAGACTTTATCTACAAGTCTTAGTATCAGTATCGTCTGTAAATACCGAAGAGAAATACTATCTGATGGTTACTTAAAGCCTTTTGGATACAGCATCCTTTAAGGGGAGAAAATTGTCCACTTAGTTATCCGCTAGGCTGTAGTGTGCAGACAGTCTAAGCGTCATAATGGATTTATCTACTAGATAGGTTCACGCATTACCGATTATAGTTGGTGTTGCACAAGTATCTGATGATTCTGCTGGATAAACAGCATCTGGGCACTTATCCTGGTGTATCCTTTTCAACGGAAATGCTGTAATTTAGCCAATTGGATGAAAGTTGCTCAGGCTATATGATTATTTGTATGTCATACTAATTTCGACATAGAATTCGACAAATAACTAGGTAGAACCACAAGATCCTGAGCCTTTACAGGTCATTTATGTATAGCAAAAATTTTTGAAATTGGTATGAGAAGGTAACAAGGCTATCTCAAATATTTTACCTACTTAAATTAAAGCCTTCGCAACTGCCTTAATACTTCGGCAAAAACATAATTTAATACTAAATTATTAGCAATTTCCCACTAACTATACTAGATGACGTTTGAAGGTGCAGAATGTAGGCTGTATATACAATATCCTCTCATTAACCTGTAATTAATATGAAAAAGCATCGAATTATGGTCATTGGTAGCAACGTTACTACAGTACAGCGCGTCAGTAGTTACTGCCTCAAACAGAGTTCAGAAGTTTTACCCTACTACGGTATCCCCTCAAATGAAGAGATAACTTTGTTCGCCCCCGAAGTCTTGGTGCTATGTTTACCAATCGCTAATGACTTCTGCTATCAGATATATCCATACATTTTATGGTCAGAACAGTTTATGGATAAGGGGTTCCCATCGGCTACCACCCCTACAGAACTGTATGCCCGTCTGCAGGAAGTCCTGCAAACTTAAATCAACCCTTGGCGCACAGCCAGAGCTGCTGCTTGGACGCGATCATCAACGCTGAGTTTGTTGAGGAGCATACGCACATAAGACTTGACGGTTCCTAGTGAGAGGTAGAGCTGGTCGGCAATCTCTTGGTTTGAGTGTCCCTTGGCAATAAATTTAAGAATCTCGCGCTCACGATTACTGAGAGCCGGTTGTTGGAGTCCCTCAGATGTAGGAACCTCGGGGGTGACAACGGTAGGCTTGAGCAACCGGGCAACCTTTTGAGCTATTTGCGGGTCCAGATAAGCACCACCTTGGAGAACCAATTGAATAACAGCGATGAGTTGCTCCCATTCGATGCTCTTAAGGCAGTAACCATCCGCACCTGCTGCAAGCATCCCCATGACCTGGGTATCCTGGTCAAACGCACTCAACGCAAGGATACGAGTGGTAGGGCGATCGCTTTTTATTCGCTGCGTGGCTGTAATCCCATCCATCACTGGCAGATCAATGTCCATCAAAACGACATCTGGCTGGAGTTGCGCAGCTAATTCAATAGCTTGTGCACCGTCACCTGCCTCTCCAACTACACTAAAGGCAGGTTCAAGGGCAAATTGACCTTTCATGCCTCGGCGTATCAAAGCGTGGTCATCGACCAGTAGAATACGCACGGTTTTCTGTTCACCATTGTCAGGCATCATTGGCATCATTCTTTCTCCTACATCTTTTCATGCTCAGACCTAGCCTTATCTGTGGTAACTGGGAGGATAAACCAGAAGATGCTACCCTCTCCGAGAGAACTTTCGACGCCAATGCTGCCTCCGTGAGCCTCAATAATTTGACGACACAAGTATAGACCCAGACCGCATTTCCCACGCCGACCTCGTCCCTGAACAAAGCGATGGAACAGTTGTTCCTTCTCCTGTGGCGCAATTCCGGAACCGCGATCGCGCACGGAAAGCTGCACTTGAGCTTCCCCAACGGGCGTTACCTTCAGGAAGATTTCTTTGTTTGGCTCACTCACGCGCACAGCGTTATCAAGCAGGTTTTGCAAAACCCGTTGAATCTCTATCTCATCACCGTAGACGGTCGGCAGTAATTGAGAAATTTTATAGCTGACGGTGAACTCACGCTTTGAAGTAGCTTTTATCTTGGCAATCGTTTTGACAAAAATTTTTTCCCAGTTAAGGGGTTCGTAGTTCAAGTGAGTCCGATAACCAGCTTCATAACGGGAGACGTTCAAGAGGGCTTCCACAAGCTTGAGGAGATCTTCGTTAGCTTCGCGGTACTCTTGGAACACTTCCCTCAAGGTACCACTGACAGGACCAAAAGCTCCTTTGAGCATACCTTCTAAAGTATTGCGGGTAGCAAGCAGGGGAGTGCACAGGTCGTGGGAGAGGGCAGAAATCAGGTTCTCAAGCTGTTGGTTGTGCACCTCAATGGATTCCTGACGATAGCGAGCCTCGCCTGCCATTGCGTCGAGAACTCTAGCCAACCGACCGATTTCATCGGCAGACGAATAGCCAAGCCGGACTTCCATTTGACCCGTCCGCCAAGCTTCACCTACCTCCATCAACTTGTGCAAGCGAACCTCGACTCGTCGAAACAAAAGCCGGAGATTCAGGCACACTCCTACCAAGATCACGATTGTGCTAAAGATGTTTACAGCAGTGTTTACATGATAGAGTTGCTGTAAATTATGCTTGCGTTCCTCCAAAAGTATCTCCTCGCGCTCAAGCAAGACTCGAATCTGAGTGCGCAGGGAATCAAATAAAATCTTTTCCTGCAGAGTAAACCTACTGCTCAAGCGAAAGAGATCCCTTTCACCCAACTGGCTTTGCCACCGAGCATGGACATTTTTGATCTTATCGAGTTGCTGGAGTTGAGTAGGGTTGTCTTGTACAAGAGTATATAGGCGGCTGAGGCTGCTGTAGAAAGCGAACTGTGCATTACTGCGAGTTTCTAGGAAGTTTCTTTCCTCATCTATCACAGCGTTGAGTAGACGTTCTCCTTCACGCTCTACGACTAAAGTATGGGTTACTAAATCGGCTGCTTGCTGAGTATGGAAGGCTATCAAGAGGTTTAAGCCTTGTTGCCCCAGTATCAATAACACTAGCACCGCAAAGCTAATGTACAGGGGCGCAAATAAATGAGTTTTCAGAGTCGATGGAGCAAATAAACGCACTAAATTAATAGCTCACACTATCTAATAAATCTTTATGCTTATACAGGTAATATCAGACAATTAGCTGACGTATTGGTTGAGCCAAATTTGCTTTGCTTTCACGCCTTTGCCAGCACTAAGTTTTTGGCAGTGGTGATCATGGTGTACAGGTTGGTATAAAGTATATGCCATCGCGCAAAGCGCCACCCCGAAGGGGTATTGCCCTTCCGCCTTAGTAACCGTGCCAGTAAGAAATTGCCTACCTCGGGCAAGGACATATAAGTAAAACAAGCGTTGAGAAAAATTACTGTATCAGTCATGTAACCAAAAGCAAAGATTCTTACAAAGTATTTTAATTAGAACAATTTACTCTACCAAATTACGGTGTGTCAAAATTAATGTATGAATTTATACACATTGCTGCTCGGACTTATTAGTTAGTGTTTAGTGTGAAAATCTATCGGTTGATACTACGGTTTCAAGTTGCACTTAATTCTTAACCAATGGAAATATTACTAGTATAAAATATAACATAAAAAATGTTAATATCTGTACGGCAGTAATCTAGAGTACAACTAAAGGTTTCTTCTTAGAATCAACCTCAATAGATTTGCAAAGTTTTTTGTCAGATGATTGTTTAGCAGAATAAACCATTTTTATTTCCTTCACAAAACTAAAGTTGTGAAAGACAAGTTTTGTCCTTTATATGTTCAAATATTATACCAAAAAAAATTGATTGGTATATATTTAAGGGGCAATCCTCCTAAGGAGAGTTGGAGCGTGGGGTTGGGGCAAATCTAGAAAAATCTGGGCAACCGTATGAGAAAACGTACCATTTAGTGTCCACTATGAGTGCAATTTCGGCGCTTTATTGCAAATATACAGCAAAAAACCGACTGCCCAAAGCGCCGAAATTGCGACGGTAGCCGAGATTTTTACAGGTTTAATGAAGGGGTACGTACGCTTCGTGATCGCATAGCAATAGCGCAGCCATGATCACCTAGAAAGGGAGAAAATTAGAAAGTTGGCAGACCTACTCTCTTTTTAACACCTAGATAATCAGTGAAATCTTGGTGAATAAAATGCGCCTTGCCAGCGAAGAAGTCACCCCAAAGTTATCAAAAAATAAAGGTCTAAATTCTTATCTAAAAAGGCATTTTATCGGGGTGCAAAATTCAAATTTGAACCAGTGAGGTTTTGTATTATTAGTACTGCCTAATCCCTAAATAAGAAGTATTGCTGCCAAAGTGACAAATAAGGGATTAAGCTACAAACTGCCTATTATTTTACGGAGTTCCGTAGTAGATTCCCCTGCCATTGGTGCCAATAAAAACGAGTCCGAACTGCTGAGAGCTAGCCTCCATAACATTAGGGTCATTACCAATAGGCTTATGCGGATCACCAATGCTTGTCCATGTTTTTCCATTATCTAGAGAACGGAAGATTCCCTCACCCAGACCAGTGATTTTGCCATACAGATACAGCGCTGGAATTGTGCTTCCCGTCTGCGGCTTCCCAAACGCAAATAAATAAGCTCTCTCCACGCCAGCAATAGGATCAAACTTCACACCGCCATCTGTTGAGCGGTAAAGCCCATTCCAGTTGAGACTCACCCAGACTTCGCCGCTGTTTCTCGGAACTGTTTTGAGCATCGACCAACCTTCACTCGGCAGCGATGAGTTCACAATGCTGAAGGAAGCGCCCCCGTTGCCACTACGGTAGACTTTGCCGCCACTGTAGTAGTAAAACGTGTTGCCATTGACTTTGTCTGCTTCCAGGGGTTGACCCCAGTACCACGGTCCCTTCGGTCCGTTGGGCAATCCTGATACTGTGGTCCACGAAGCTCCGCCGTCGGTTGTGCGTATCGGTTGTCCGTCACTCAGGATCACAACGAATAGATTTGAGTTGGTTGACGACATAGCTACGCGCAGTGGTATTATTTTCTGCGGAAATGATGAAAACTTTGTCCACGTTAGTCCGCCGTCTGTCGAAGTGGCTCCCGTATAAGTATTATTCCATCGGTTACCTCCGACACGCACCATTTGTGAGGGATTGCTTTCACTGTAGGCAAGGCTATAGGTGTCTTGAAACCGGGGACCGCTCTTGTTGCCCAACGGTTCAGACGGATAGACATCTAGTCCGCTGCTGTGGTTAAACCCGTCTAGATCAGCGACGCCGCTCAATAATAGAGACCCCCGTGGAGGTGAGACTAGGGCGAAGCTAACTAGCTCCTCGTGTCCTTTTTCATAGTTCGACCAGACAGACGACTGCGCGTTGATGTTGTTTGTCTGCCATGTTCCGAACCAGTCTGTTAACCAGACTTTACCAGGAACCTTCGGGTCAAATTCAATGGCTGAGGTACCTGAGGCAAAATACCAGTCGGACCACCAAGGGACTTGAGGGTTCAAGGTACGCGTTTTCTTTTGCCATGTAGCTCCACCATTAGTAGATTGAAAGATACAATAATCTTTATTTTGAGCATACTGCTCAGAAACGATTAAAACGTGATTAGGGTTATTTGGATCTACAGAAAGGGGATTGAATGCAGTTTTCGCGTTACTTGGCGTGATATTGCTCCAAACCTCGTTCGCATATTTGCTCACACCTGATGCGTGCGTCACATACAACACTCCGTTGCTAGCCAGAGCCATCCGATTCGCTTCTGATGGACTTCCTGCTATTTTGCTCCACGTCACACCCGTGTCGGTGGATTTATAGATTCCGTCTCCATGGGCATTGGCGTAGACTAGACCAGACGCCTTTTTGTTAAATAAGATGCCTGCGATGCCAATATCTGCTTTCGGCTTTGCAGGGAATGAGGTAACTTTCACCCATGTCGCACCAGCATCTGACGACTTCCATAACCCATTCAAGCGGGAGCCAAAGAAGATAACATTGGAATTAAATGGATTGACGGCAAGTCTTTCTCCTACCCACCGATGAGTCTCGTTGCCGCCCATCGGCAAGTCTATGTTCAGCTTGGTCCAAGTTTTCCCTTGATCTGTAGACTTAAAAATTGTCCCCAAGCCAGCTGAACTAGCGGTGTATTTGCCAGTCGCGATGTAGACGATATTTGGGTTGTTCGGGTCAAGTGCTAGTGCTTCTCCCCCATAGTAGTTGCTCTTGGCAAGCCCAAAGTGGTCAGTTAGTGAAATCCATCTCTTATCTATTGAATTCCAACGATAAAAGCCACCTATGTCGGTTCTTATGTAGACGAGATCCTGGTGTAGCGGATGCAGATAAACACCCGTGACATAGCCCCCTCCCCCGATGGATACATTAGTCCATTGATATCCCGAGGTCGTGCTGCAAGTAGGCTTAAGGGGTTCAATTGCTATAGCAGTAGCCAGCGCAATCATCACAATGCACGTTGTTTTTCTTAACACAGTCCAGAAACGGCGATCGCTCATACCAATTAACTAGATTCTGCAACATGAATAAATGCGATGCGAGCTAAACTTGTCACCCATGACTTTCTATACTTCTTGTTGATCAAGAGTGGAATTTAGCCTTATCTGGCGCAACAGGTAAAGTAAACCAGAAGGTGCTACCCTGACCGAGAGTACTTTCGACGTTGATGGTTCCTCCGTGAGCCTCTATAATTTGGCGGCATAAGTAGAGACCCAGCCCAGCTCCGCCACCTCGTCCTCGTTCCTGACTAAAGCGATGGAAAAGCCTTTCCTTCTGTTGGGGAGCAATCCCTGGTCCATAGTCGCGCACTGATACCTTCACTTTGTCAACTCCAAGTGGTGCCACCTCAACGATAGCTTGCTGATCCAGCTCACTCACTCGTACAGCATTATCAAGCAGGTTTTGCACAACCCGTTGAATCTCAAGCTCATCACCGTAGACAGTCGGCAGTGACGGAAAAATTTTATAGCTAATAGCGCACTTTCGCTTACTCCTGGTATCGCTGCGGATAATAGCTTGGACAAAGATATTGTTCCAATCAAGGATCTCGCAGTTGAGATTCTTACCAACTTCTGTTTTATGGCGAGAAATATCTAAGAGAGCTTCGACAAGCTTAAGGAGGTCCTCGTTAGCCTGGCGGCAATCTTCAAGCACGTGTTTCCAAATGTCGGTTATGGAACCAAAAGCACCACCGAGTATAGCACGCAGAGTAGCGCGAGTTGCTAGCAAGGGAGTACGCATATCGTGGGAAAGGGCAGAGATGAGATCTTCAATGTGTTGCCGTTCAGCAGTGGTTATACGTTCCAGGTTGTCTAAATTACGCCTTAACTCCAGTTGGGCAATCACTTGACGACTTAAGATACGCAATGCCTGCACTTGTTTTGGACCAAACTGTCGTGGAACACGGTCAATGACACAAAGTGTTCCCAGTGCATATCCCTCGGGTGTGATCAGCGGGGCACCAGCATAAAACCGAATATGAGGGTCAGAAGTTACCAGTGGGTTCGTGGCGAACCGATGGTCGAGTAGTGTATCAGGAACAATCAAAATGTCATTGGGCTGCAAAATGGCGTGGGCACAGAACGCCACATCACGTGACGTTGACTCAGCTTCTAATCCGACTTTCGATTTGAACCACTGACGGGATTCATCAATCAGGCTGATTAAAGCTATAGGAGTGCCACAAATTTCTGCCGCTAAAAGGGTCAGGTCATCGAAAGCAGCTTCACAGATAGTGTCCAGAATTTGATATTGGCGAAGGACTGTAAGCCTCGCCGTTTCATTTTGAGGCAGCATGGGTTTTATTAATTGGTTCCTACTTTAGCCAAACCTCATAGACTGGACATCAATGTTACCTGAAATATAACACTATCCCGCTGCTGACTTGATTGATTAGTTATATTTGCAAAGCCCAATTTTCAGACACTCCCCAAAGTAATGCATCACTCGTTTAAGACCAAGACTGCTGCTCACTATGTAACCAGTACCAATGACACAAACACGCATATTCTTTGAATCCTCTCACTTTTCACTCCTAAGACTGCTCCTGTAAAATGCGGCGCTTTTGGGTAGCCCCCGTGCTTTTTAAAGCAACAGCCTCAATTGAACTGTAAAGAGACTGGGGCAAAAGCCACAAAAAATAGGCAGCAGCCAAGCTTATAAGTGTACGGCGCGGCTCTTGCAGGAGAATACGCCAGTTGGTCGCCAAAGCTCGATTGAGCAGTTGTACAGCCATTGAACCATCTTGCAGACGTACTGCCCTGCGAGCTAAATACCGCAGTTGATAGGCTCTGGCTAGTGTTTCCCATCGAGTCACTATTTCTGGAGCGTAGGAACGTGTTTTTTCAATCACCTTTTCCCAAGAATCTAACTGCTTGAGCATATTTGCTGAAAGCCCGCCTGAATTCACCCGATACAAAGTCAGGGCTTCAGAAATGCCCTCTATTTCCCAATCAGTCTTAATGGAAATGCGAATCCAACATTCTATGTCCTCAGATTGGCGGAAGTGTTCGTCAAAATAAAAATCCTCTATAGTACCGTGAAGATTATCTTGGAATTTAATAGCTTCAAAAACTTCTCTGCGAATCACGGGAGCCGAGCCATTGCCAACCGGATTGCGGCAAAGTAAATAGGGTGTGGTAATTCCTTTCAGCTTAGGCATCTGATACGTACCTAAGGCTTTTCCAGCTTCATTGATAAAAGCAGAGCGACTAAAGCTAACGCCGACGGCTGGTGAATTTTCCAAGTGAGCAACCTGTTTTTCTAGCTTTTCTGGTAACCACAGGTCATCTCCATCTAAAAAAGCTAAATATTCTCCTTGAGCATGGCGAATACCAGTATTCCTAGCTCCAGCTAGCCCTCGATTTGCCTGGTGAATGATTTTAATTCTGGGGTCAGTGAATTGCTGACAAATATCTATACTCCTATCCTCAGAAGCATCATCGATAATGAGAACCTCAAAATTTTTATAGGTTTGATCGAGAACGGATTGCAAAGTAGCAGCTATGTACTTCTCGACTCCATAAACCGGAATAATTACAGAAACTTTTTTCATCTTTAAGACTGACTTTGTTTCAGTCACGCTCCGCTCTTAGTTTGTAATGTTAATACTGTAATCTCTAATATTGCAAGAGAAATACTACCTGCTGGCTACGATCGCACTTTTGTTGATAGTATCCGATCCAGAACCAAAATTATCCATCTGGCTATCCGCCTAGTCGTAGACTCGACCTCAACTCCCAATACTGTCCGGATAGGACAAATTTACAATCGACTAATCTCGATCACGTACAGCGACACAATAGACCTAGCCGCAATAATGAGGCGATTGCCATGCAGGGCAGTGCGCAAGAGCGTCATGGCACGGAGTGCGCGCCAAGGTGCGATCGCTTACAAATCTAAAATATTTTCGTCTGGTTCTCGTTACTTAGAACAAGTTCCCGTATCCTAAAATACATTGCTTCTGACGTTTGGATAGTTTACTTGAAATTTCTAGCAACTCATCTCTAGACAATATAACTTTGTTAAAGATTTTTATGGGTCGTCTAGAAGTGTAGGAAAAAGTGATTGAAAATCCGTCTGCTCCTACAGGTGGCTTGGCACGATGAAAAACATTACGTGTGTCACTGAAAATTACTGTGCCAGAATCAGAATTTCATCTCTAATGGAATACATGATTTGTTGTCAGAGCTTGAAGAAGAATTTCGATTACGAATAAGCTTTTTTCTGAACTGATACCAGGATTGAGGAGTCCAGAACAATGATGTAATGGGTTGTGCCAGGATGTATAATATAGCTAATAAAAAAGTTTTATACAGCATCGGGCGTCGTAGAAGATTTTTAGGAGCTAAAAGCAAAGCCTTAATGAGCCATGAGAGAGTTCGCCAGTGGTCTCCAGATTGTTTGCTCATAAAGGCAAACCAGTAGTACATCTCACTTCTATGTCGGTTGTATATATCTGTTGAAATTTCTGGGTGTCGAAGCCGAATATTTTCAACCACTAAGTTATAAGACTTTGCCATAGTTAAGGTGTTACGGGACATACTCCCAAATACCTGACGATAACCAACTAAAACCTCTGGTATAACTCGGAACTCATAATGTTCAGCAATGCGAAGGTATATATCAAAATCTTCTAATCCTTGAGCATCTTGTTCTTTCAAATTTGTATCGTAAAGACCTACTTTCTCTAAGTAGGAACGGCGTATTAGAGGTACACTGGCATTGCCAATTGGTTCTTCACAGAATATAGCTGTCAAGACGTTACCCTCGAGGTTGCACCTATGGTATGTTCCCGTGGGTAGACCCTCTTCATTAATATGAGCTGTCCATGTATAGACCAAACCCACGGATGGACTCGCTTGGAACATGCATTGCACTTGCTTTTCTATTTTTTCTGGATACCAAATATCATCGGCATCAATCGGTGCGATATATTCCCCTTTAGACTTTTGAATCGCTAAATTTCGCGCCGCAGCAACACCAGAATTAGACTGTTGAAACAGAATCACTCGATTATCTTTTGCCGCAAATTCTTGGACAATTTCAACTGTTCGATCTCCGGAACCATCGTCTACTATGACAACTTCAATCTTCTTATAACTTTGTGATAAGACAGATTCTAAGGTGGCAGCAATAAATTTTTCTGCGTTATATGCAGGAATAATCACAGACACCAAGGGCAAGGTATCATAGCTATCAAGATTGGGATAAACATTGTAGGTCTCAGACATCAGAAATAACCTCCTTATGCTTAAATTTTAAGGTTATATTCATGTACATCAAAGGAAAAAATAATGCTTTAATGACTGCCATTATGAATGTTTTAAGTTGTTATATTCCCATGTCTTAAACGTTTTTCAAAAAGAACCCATCCTATTTGCTCTTCCTCACATGCCCTAGGATTTAGGTCATCTAATGAATAAATATTTTTACTAGGAAGACGCTTCTTTCTGAAGAAATACCAAGAGCGAGGAGTCCATATAAAAGATGTAATGGGCTGCGCCAAAAGGTATAGTATAGCCAAAATGAAGTATTTATATAGCATAGGACGTTTTAGAATGTTTTCAGGATCTAGTAGCAAAGCCTTAATGAGCCAAGATAAAGTTAGCCAATGATCTCCTGATTGTTTGCCCGCCCAAGCAAGATAAAAGTAAAACTCACTTCTAGACAAGTTGTATATGGTTTTTGGAATTTCTGGGTGTTGAAGCTGAATATTTTCCATTAGCAAGTTATAGGACTTTGCCATAGTTAAGGTGTTGCGGGACATACTTCCGAAGACTTGACGATAACCGACCAGAAGCTCCGGTACAATACAAAACTCGTAATGTTCAGCAATTCGCAAGGCTATGTCCCAATCTTCACAGCCCTGAGCACCCTGTTCTTTCAACTTTGTATTGTAGAGACCTACCTTCTCTAAACAGGAACGTCTTATTAGAGGTACGCTGGCATTGCTAACGAAGTATGTGTATACCAAGGCTGCAAGAACCTTACCCTGCCGATTACTTGCATGGTATCCCCCCGCCAATAAACCTTCTTCATCAATAAAGGCTGACCATGTATAGATTAAACCTACAGATGGGTTGGCTTGGAGGATGCATTCCACCTGCCTCTCCAATTTTTTGGGAAACCAAATATCGTCGGCATCAATGGGCGCGATATATTCCCCCTTAGACTTTTCAATTGCACAATTCCGTGCGGCAGCAACACCAGAATTAGCCTGCTGAATTAGAATAACTCGATTATCTCTTGCTGCAAAGCATTCAACAATTTCAACAGTTTGGTCTCTAGAACCATCATCTACTACAATGACTTCAATATTTTTGTATGTTTGCGATAAAACAGACTCTAGTGTTGCCCCAATAAATTTTTCCGCATTGTAAGCAGGAATAATCACAGACACTAGGGGCGAGGAATCAAAAATATTAAGATTGTGAGAATTTTCTTCTGGTTTCAACATCATGTTTTCCTGTATTAAATACCTATGATTCAACTATTTCCCCAATTAAGGCTTCCAACTTAACTAAGTACTTTTGCCAAGCATTTTTTACTGATTCCCGACCAGCCTTCCCCCAGGTTTCTAAATCTTGAGTTGATAGGGATGCGATCGCCACAGCTAGTTTGACCGGATCTCCTGGCGGCACTAAAATACCGCAATTATGTACTTGTTCGCTTAAACCATCTACGTCAGAAACAATAACGGGTTTACCTGCTGCTTTAGCTTCTAAACAAACAATACCCCAGGGTTCCCAACGAGAGGGAATCACCACGGCGTCACACTGTTGCAAGAAACTCGGGACATCATCAATGCGCCCCAAAAATTTGACATTATCCAGCCCTTGAGCCAATTGCTTCAGTTCCGCTTCTAATGGTCCTTCTCCTCCAAGGTGCAGTTCCACCTCCGCAGGTGAAACTAATTTCATAGCTTTTAGCAAAACATCAAATCCTTTCTGGACACCGAAGCGTCCATAGGCTCCTAAAATTAAGGGGCGTTTAGCAGGTTTTGGATCAACAGCAAAAAACTTTTCTAGAACGTTAGAAGATTCAATTACAGTTAGTTTCTCTGGAGAAATCAGACGATTTTGCTGCATCCATTCGCTCTGACCCTGCGAAACTGCCACTACACGATCAGCAAGACCATAGGATAGTTTGAGCATGAGGTGAAACCGAGACAACGAAGAGACATTGTACTGTTCAAATCCCCCAGAATAGTGATGATCTTGGATGATGAGCTTTGTCTGCCGATTTAGTAGCTTCAGAGACAGCAATTTTGGTAAATTTTTCCAATTACAAGCAGTTTTAAAAATGATTACGCTTGGTTGTAAACTACTAAGTATTTGCTTAACTGTATCAGTTGGTGAAACTATGAATTCAAACTTTTCTGTCAATTGAGAAGTGCAGATAGCATCGACCGTGGATTTGATTCCACCCATTTTATTGTCACTGACCAACATTAATACTTTAGGTTTCATTACTAAAAATGAAATGTTAATTTTTCTAAAATTACTGGTGGTGCTGAAGAGACTTATGCCATGTGGTTCAAATGCTGAAAATAAAAATCCAACGCTTAAGTGAAATTTTCTGTTGATTTTATTGATGAGAAGAAATACTTGATAACAAATAAAATTCTCACTAGTTTCTTAGGTAAAAGCATACTAGATAATGCAATTATGTTTATATATGAAAATAACTCTTTAGAACAAGGATTAGGTATTGTTCTAAATTCGATATGAGCTAAGTCAGACAAATCCTGGTGATAATCCATCTTTTTAGATATCAAATCGAATAATCGATTGATTTTAAGATTTTTTTTGTATATATAGGATTCATTAAATTTACTATTTCCCATATAGTAGTTATTCCCATGAAACCTATACTTAACAAGTGGCTTAGCCATATAAAACTTTCTAGCTTCTACTAATGAAGAACCATAAATCAAACAGTTATCAGCATCCATCCACCAGTCTTTTAAATACGGAATGGGTAATATTTTTTCCAGAATACTCCTACGCATTGAGAGTGTTGAAGTGGCAGAACCTATCCATTCTCGATGATACAGAGTTAGAATTACTGAATAGCCCAGATCGCGATCATCGTCGTAAAATTCTGACACGTTCTCTACAATTTTGCTCTTTATTTTCTTTACAAGCCTGCTTTGCGATGGCAAAAAGATCCCTTTTGAATTCCCAAATATTTCTGGTGGACAAAATAGAAAATCACACTCTTTATTTTTCTCGTAGAAATCTAAAGCTTCTTCAAGATACGTATCTTTGTAAATATCATCCGCATCAAGAAAAAAAATGATGTCGCCAGTTGAAGCAAGATAACCCTCATTAAAACATGAAAGCTGACCCTCATTTTTTTCCTTCAAAATAAGCTTTATTTTATCGTGACCCAAAAACTTTTCTTTAAGGATTTGGACTGACTGGTCTGTAGAACCATCATCAACAATAATTATCTCATCAAAACTAACGGTTTGGTTTAGAGCACTATTAACAGCCTCTACAACAAAATTACTGTAGTTAAAATTATTCACTAAACAAGTTGTTTTCATTTCTTCCTCCTAATGTGTTAAAGTTATCAACGAATTTCTACTGAATTGAGTCAAGGCTACTTTTTGCCGAATACATATCTAATGCCCCAAAGACTGAAGATAGGCTGGCACAATCCCTGACAAATGAGTACTGTTGCGGCTACCCAAAAGATTCCCCATTTCACAGCTACTAGCAAGGAAATCGCGAACAACACAGTATAAATTAGATTCCAGTAGAGATTGATATGGGTTTTACCCACAGCGTTGAGTAGCAGGTATGTGGCGTTGGAAAAGGGGAGCGGCAGAGCTGAGAGGCAGATAAGTACCAAGATTGGAATTGCCGTCACCCACTTTTGCCCGAAAACAATCGGCACATAGAACGGAGCTAAGCTCGACTGTAGAAGAACGAGTGGAACTACAAATATGCCAACCGTTTTGAGACTACTAAAAAATCGCTCTTTAAGCTGCTTGAAATTTCCACGGGCTGCACAAAGATGAGGGAACAAAGCCGAAGTAAATGCATTTATCACATTCAGACTAATCCCTAATCCAGCATTGAAGGCAAAATAGTATATTCCTAGGGCATCAATTCCCAGAAAACGTCCCACTAGTAAGTAATCTATATTACCTCTAAGCTTATTTAGTAACTCAACGCCAAGTATATCTTTGCCAAAATTAGTAATTTCCTGCCACCGCTCCAGCCTAAAGGACTTGGGAGGTCGCCAGGAATGATTCATATAATTGATTACGATCCAAGCTGGAGTGGTTAGGACAATGGGTAAGACTACAGCCCACATCCCCAGTCCCTTTATGGCTAGACCTATTGTTAAAATATTGGCGAGTAATGACTGGGTGACATTACATAACGCCATAATGTTTAGTCGGTTCTCTCGTTGAATCAATGCCGACTGAACCATGAAAATCGGTAGCATTAAGTAGACTAGGGCGCAAATGCATATTGGCAAAATAACTTGGTTATTTCCATAAAACCAAGCAATCGGAAAGGCAGCAATACACTGAATAATAAAAAGTGAGCCGCACAGAATCCAATTAAGCCAGTACGATGTATCACATATAACTTTTAGATCCTGTTCCTCTGCCTGAATAATCTTAGACCCGATTCCAGACCTGAGGGTAAAAACAGTTGCAAATTCATTGGTGGTCAAAACGACTGCTACCAGTCCGTAATCGTAGGGGTTGAATATGCGAGCTAAAGTAAACGTTGTCCCCAAGCGGAAGATACGATTCGCTAACTCTGCTCCCCCTAGCCAACCAAGATTGCGAATAAATTGACCTGATAATACCTGCTTCAGTTTATTAGTAATTATCATAGTTTTGGTATTAAAGTGAACCATATCTTTTCCTGTGGCTTTTACTTCTAATGAGGCGTTGCTTCTGAGTGCTTTCCAAGAGAAATAGGACCCTGCACTTCTCCTTTAAGTGCAATGCCGATTATGACTAAAGCAGGCCAAAAGAGATACGATAAAATTTCTAAATTTTCACCAAATGTATAGAGAAATAGTATTAATATCATGCTCAAACCAACTTTTGCCGTTTCACTTTGTTGAGCTTTAACCAGTAAATCTAAAAAAGTACATAACATAGGAAGAGCTAAGGCAAAAAGTCCTACAAAACCCTTGACAAATAAAAGACCATACCAAGTATGGTGAGAGCCAATCGGCATATATTCCACTAAATGCGGTCCTTGTTCTACAACGCCATGTCCCCATATAGGTGCTTCATTCGAGGAACGGTCGAGGGCAATTTTGGCTAAAGTTTTACGAACTCGAGAAGAGTCTGGTCTAGCGTCTGTGAATTTCTGCTGAAAATCTTCATAACTTCTCAATAGAGTTGTTGTGATTAGACTACCGATGAAACTGACGAAGCCTAAAGCAATTAAAACGATTGGACGAGCTAAATTAGTTAACAATGAGGTCAGCAAAAAAACTACTATTATTGATAACAAAGCCAAGCGGGATGCGGAAATAATACACATGAAGAGGCTGCCGACTATAGCTATCCATCGCCATTTTTTATTAGTTTCTTGCAATGCCATAAAAAAGTAAATATTAGCCATAAAGCCTAAAGCTGGTGCCCAGGGAGTAAAAAGTCGCCACCGGGGTAACCCATTGCTGGGATCGATTTCGTAAAGCCTTAAGGCAAAAAACTCGTCGCCTGGTCCACCGACAATTTTTAAAGGAGAAACATAAGCAGTTTCAGGTAAGTGGAGTAGGTATGCCAAAAAAAACACAGGTGCAAAGAGCAATGTTTGAAAACAAACTATACAAGCAGATCGCCAGAGTAACTGAGGTCGAATTTTTAACACGCCAACTAAAGGAAATACAGCTAATAAAGCCCAGCCTTTAGCCCAGCCAATAGAAGATTTAATCAATAAGCTTGTACCTAAATCAAAGTTAAAATGCCCTGCAATCAAAGCTAATTCCATAACTAGCATTCCCCCAATCCATATCCAAGTTGTTAAAGGAATCGTAATCCTTTCGTCTGGAGGTGTTGCTTCTGTTTGGTTCCAGAGCTTTTTACATAAATAAATTAATAGTATCCAGCCTATAACTGACCCGACAATATAGAGACCACCAATTAGATAAAAAACATAAGTACCAATTATCGAATACCAAATTATGCGTTCAGGAAAGTTAATGGGCTTCATTGCAATTCTTATAGAAGAAAATGAGTCAACAACTGACTAATAACCTTGCACTTAGTTAGAACTGGCTTGCTCTGAATATTTACATTCAACTCATTCACGTATCGAAGTTTGACGTTTGCGATCGCGAAGCGGCTCCTTGAGAGCATCGCCCGTTAGGGCGCTGCGCTTTGCGCAATCGCGCAGCCAGAGTAACACCACTCCAGTGGTGGAAAAAACCGAGCCTAGGGCCGCACCTAGATAAACATATGATTTTTTTGGCTCAGTAGGACTATCGGGTAAGCTGGGTTCTGCGAGAATTTGAATGAGTGGATAAGAACCAAAGGCATTAGATTTGCCAATATCCAATCTAGTCAAAGTAGAGGAAAAGACTGCTTCAGCAAGTTGCATATCCCGTTTCAGGGCATCTAAGTTAGACTCTTGCTGTGCCAGCTTTTTAAGTCTAGTTTCAAGCTGGGCAATCTGTTGTTCTATTGCTTGAGCTTGAGCGGTGAGTCCCTTTTGGTCTGCCTGAACTGTAACCAGTTGTTGGAAAAGAGTTTCCCTAGCAGCGCTAGAGTTAGTGCTATTACTAAGGTTTAATTGCTTTAGAGTTGCCAGACTGACTGGTCGCCCTAGTAGAGACTGACTCCGGGCTTGCAACGCTTCTTGAGCAGCATCTCGTTTGGCTTTCTCTGCAACCACTGTAGGATGGATAGGCAGAAATTTGGATTCTAGAACAACCAAAGCAGCGCTAGCTTCACTATAGTTTTTTAAGTTCTGCTGAAATATCTGGTCTGTTTGAAGGATAAAAGCATCTGTAGCTTGCCCAGCAGATAGTTTTAAATTAGCCGATAATTGTGCCAGACGAGTACTAGCCTGTTGCTGTTGAGCTAGTATTTCCGCTCGTTGTCTACGTAACTGTTCAATGTTGGTTGTAAGATCCTTGATTTGCTCGTCAGAGTTCAAACCCGAACGCGCTTTGTAATCGGAAAGTCGCTTCTGAGCGCTTTGCAATTTTTTCTGCGAGGAATTGAGGCCTGTTTGGAAACCTACGTCTCTTTTAGTAGCTTCTTGATTTCTCAGCTCATTAAGTCTTGCTTCAAGGGCTTTGTAAAAAGCTAAGGATTTATTCCGAGCTTCGTCGGGGCTCGCACCTTTAAACTCAACCTTGATGACGCTTGTATTAACTAATACCTTTATTTTCGGTCTACCAAACTCTTCTAAGGGCATATTGAGCTGATCTGCTGCTGCCTTGAGTACAGGTTCGCTTTCAGCAATAAATTTATAATTTTCTCTTGGGTCTTGAGAAGAACTCATAGCGTACGGAGACGGATTTTCATAGGAAGCTTGACCAATGCCTGGTAAATTAACATTGGCGTTTGAACTTGCTCCTGGCAGATTAATAGCTGAAGAACTGGTATAGGTTGGTGGTGTAATCTTTAAATAAAATAAAGCTGAAACCCAAAAGGTTAGATTGGTAGCTAGACCTAGAAGTAAGTAACGCTGCCAACGTCCTTGTTTCGCTACTGATTTGCCCGATCTGCTAGGGTAACCCGCAGAGATTTCTATATAATTGGTCATTAACAATCCTCTCAATCGGAACCTGGCGGAATTACAGAGCCTACAGGGTGTTGTGCGATCGCGCCATAGGCGGGTGCTACGCACCATCGCGAAGACAGCGCACTGCTACGGCTGGGCATCGCCTGAATCTACTTCCAGACTTATGCCTTAGTGACCTAAGACTTTATTTGTAATTCTTAGTACAGTTTCCCCCTGAAACAGCGATGGCAAACACTATCTGATGGCTACGATGCACCTGAGGCAGATAGTGTCCTATGGGCGAGATACAATTATCCACTAAGCTATCCGCCTGGATATTGTGGCTTGTGTTGCAAAAACTTATTGAGGACATGAAAACGGGTGCATCTTATTACAGGAACACACGCAGAATGTCTGGAACGTAATTTTTCCTTTTCTCCCCTGCTCCTCTTGCACCCCTGCACTCCTGCATAGTTTGCTTACTGTAAAGACACAATAGGCAACACTTCGATAAGAACAGCCGAGAAAATCGTTGATTTCTTGATAAGTTTTTCCATCATTCATTAGCAGGAGAAGCCGCTACTTTGTCTATGCACTTTTTTCTGGGGCGTTTATTATTTAAACCAATTTAACCAAGCTTCCCAATTTTCCACGATTTGGGCAAATTCTGCATAGCCTCCTGCTCTGGGATGAGCACCATCATTAGCTTTTGCCTCATCTATCCAAATCTTTGACTTGGACAATATCGGAAAAACATCTAAATAAGGCACATTCAATTCATAACACACATGAGCCAACTGTTTAGATAAATCGGTCGTTCTTTGCTTTCTTTGATTATCTTCCGTATCCGCATACGGCGCTGGACCAACCATCAAAACAGGATATAACTGTTTAGCTTCACTTAAAATTGTGTAGGTATTTTCGATTGATTTTGTAAATTCAACACGAGTTTTACTGTTTTCCAGCGTTGTGTCATTCAGTCCAAAAGAAAACACAATTCTGCCGTCGTATTCTTTAGGTAGCCGAAGTGATACTTCTTGTAACCAACGATTTGCTATATCAGTACTCGTATTCCGCCTAATTCCTAAATTATAGTAGGTAATGTCATAGCCTTTTTTATTCGCATGAACACATATTCTTCCTGTCCACCCAAGGCATTCAGGATCGCCAGTACCGTTGACAAAGGAGTCGCCAACAAAACAAATTCTTACTTCTGGTAGATGTTGAAATTTCACAACAAATTATTTAAAATATAGTGCGTTAACGCACCTTACATTTTATGATTATTTTCTTAGGCACTTCCAAATTAAAAAATATTTAACTTTTCTTGTGGGATGCGATTGGGGAGCGTCCTATAAACTGGGCGGGCAAGGATGCCCAACGCCAGTCACCTCTGTCGGGAAACCCTCCAAAGGGCGCTGGCTCCCCCACAAGTTGGATAATTTCTTTGTTGGAAATTCCTTAATAAAAAAGAGAGGTAGATAAATTTACCTCTCCTAATGGGTGATAGAAAAATGGCTTACACCTTTCTCACAATCAATTTCAACTGATCAGCTTTAGTATCTGCTGCTATTAGGCTTGTGAACGATAAAGCTGAGAACTTGGCACTGCTTGATGTTGTCAAAACCCACCACGCGGATAAAGTTGTTGCCGTACTGAGAACGGCAAGCTTGAACTTCGTTTACTACTTCTTGAGTAGATCTTGCATTAAACAAAGGCAGTTTCCAAAGAGTCCAGTAATATACTGTCGGCTCCGAATTCTCGTTGAACTCAATTGCCGGAATGTAACCTTGGTTCAGAATGTACTGGATTTGCTTGGCAATCTGAGCATCAGAGAGGGGAGGCAGGTAGGAGAGGGTTTCGTAGCGACGCTCTTTTGGTAGGGTTTGCATAAGTGATGATAATGGGTTGTGGTTGATATCAGTTATTAGTTATCAGTTATCAGTTATCAGTTCTCGTTTGTTAACTGTTAACTCTTAACTGTTCACTGTTCATTGTTTGGATCTGAAGTTGCTTGCTGTTCTGGTTTAGGACTGGGAGTTAATGTATCTATTTGCGTGATTCGCTCAAGATGCTGGCGACGGTGTTCCATATTGCCTTGCTGAATGCCAGTGCGAACCATTTCGGGTAAGTATTCAATGACTTGTTCCGCGATGTGTTCTCTAACAATCATGATCCGCAAAGCCAATTCGGGTTTCTCTTGGAACAGTTGCCTAATGTATGCTTCTCCGTCCTGAACTTTGTCGGCGGAAAAGCGTTGTAGCCAAAGTGCCAAGGGAGGATTTGTTTCGTTGATTTGAGCCAACACCGTTCTCAGTGCCTGATAAGTCAGGTAACTTTGCAGCGTCTTGGCTGTGTCCTTCGCAATTTGCTTGATATCCATGCTTGACCCCAGCCCCTTGAAGAATGAAGAGTGAAGAACGAAGAATGAAGAATAGCTTCTATCTTCATTCTTCTATCTTCTATCTTGCTCAGACGGTATCAACTGCTTCAAACTCGAACTTAATTTCCTTCCACAGTTCGCAAGCAGCAGCCAGTTCAGGAGACCACTTAGCAGCTTCGCGGATAACATCGTTACCTTCGCGAGCCAGGTTGCGACCTTCGTTACGAGCTTGGATACAAGCTTCCAGGGCGACGCGGTTAGCGGTCGCGCCAGGAGCGTTACCCCAAGGGTGACCGAGGGTACCACCACCGAATTGCAGCACGGAGTCGTCACCGAAGATTTCTACCAGCGCTGGCATGTGCCAAATGTGGATACCACCGGAAGCTACAGCCATCACACCAGGCATAGAAGCCCAGTCTTGGGTGAAGTAGATACCGCGAGATCTGTCTTGCTCAACATAGTTTTCGCGCAGCAGGTCAACGAAGCCCATTGTGATACCGCGCTCACCTTCGAGCTTACCAACAACGGTTCCGGTGTGGATGTGGTCACCACCAGACATCCGCAGTGCTTTAGCCAAAACGCGGAAGTGGATACCGTGGTTCTTCTGACGGTCGATAACGGCGTGCATCGCGCGGTGAATGTGCAGCAGAATGCCGTTGTCACGACACCAGCGAGCCAATGTTGTGTTGGCGGTGAAGCCTGCTGTTAGGTAGTCGTGCATGATGATGGGCATTTTGAGTTCTTTAGCGTACTCTGCCCGCTTCAGCATTTCTTCGCACGTAGGAGCGGTCACGTTCAAGTAGTGACCTTTGATTTCACCAGTTTCCGCTTGTGATTTGTGGATAGCGTCTGCAACAAACAAGAAGCGATCGCGCCAGCGTTGGAATGGTGCAGAGTTGATGTTTTCGTCGTCTTTTGTGAAGTCTAGACCACCGCGCAAGCACTCGTATACAGCGCGTCCGTAGTTCTTAGCAGACAGACCCAACTTGGGCTTAATCGTACAACCCAACAGAGGACGACCGTACTTGTTCAGTTTGTCACGCTCTACTTGGATACCGTGTGGAGGTCCTTGGAATGTCTTCAGGTAAGCAACAGGAATCCGCAAGTCTTCCAAACGCAGTGCTTTGAGAGCCTTGAAACCAAATACGTTACCTACAATTGAGGTAAACATATTGGTGACAGAGCCTTCTTCAAACAGATCCAGAGGATAGGCAACGTAAGCAATGAATTGGTTGTCGTCGCCGGGAACTGGCTCGATGTCATAGCAACGACCTTTGTAGCGATCAAGGTCGGTGAGCAAGTCCGTCCATACGGTTGTCCAAGTACCGGTGGAAGACTCAGCAGCTACAGCAGCACCTGCTTCTTCTGGTGGAACTCCTGGCTGGGGTGTAACGCGGAATGCCGCTAAAATGTCTGTATCTTTCGGTGTGTAATCTGGGGTGTAATAAGTTAATCTATAATCTTTTACCCCTGCTTGATACCCTGTTTTTGTCTGAGTCTTCGTTTGAGCGTAAGACATAGTTCCCTTCCAAGAAGTTTCTCTTTTTATTTAACAAATCACGTGTTGTGCAACTTTCCCTCACGTCAAACTCCTCCCCTGTGAGTGGGGGACAGATAAGGAAAAATCGCTTGTTAGGGGTTGCTTATTGCAAAAACTTGCTGTTTTTCTGCAACTACTGACGGAAATTCACAGATTGATCACTGAAAGACACAAGTCGCACATCACGTTAGTTTGTAGCCTGTTTCACAATATATCAAGAATCTCATAAGTTATTCTTTGAATATTTTTAACTTTTGTATTTAAATTTGTTATTAATGAATTATCTTAACATTATATTAAGAAAGCTTTACAAAAAGGATGTCATAATAGTAAGTCGCTTTCAATTACGGGTGTAAGGATGTTACGGTGCGGCAGACTCATTCTCCTGTAGGTGTACGGGAAAATAATTCCCTGACTCGTCTACACCCCTACACCTTGAGAAACATTCCTAAAATGCTTATTCCTGAACTTGAAACCCAACGCCTGCTGCTACGCGGATTCCGTGAAGAAGACCTTGATGCTTACGCCGAGATGTGCGGCGATCCTGATGTCATGCGCTACATCGGCGAAGGCAAACCTCTATCCCGCCCTGAGTCTTGGCGAAATATGGCAATGATGCTTGGTCATTGGCAACTACGAGGATATGGTATGTGGGCGGTTGAAGAACGTTCTAGCGGTGAAATGATTGGTCGGATTGGCTGCTGGAAACCTGAGGGCTGGATCGGTTTTGAAATTGGTTGGACGTTGCGGCGAACTTATTGGGGACGTGGCTTTGCAACGGAGGCAGCAAGGGCAGCAATGAACTATGCTTTTGGCAAGTTACAGCGATCCCATGTGATCAGTTTGATTCGTCCGGAGAATTATGCTTCAAGGCGAGTTGCCGAGAAGTTAGGGGAAAAACTGGAAGGGACAACGGAAATGTTTGGAGATGAGGTGGTCATTTACGGAATGAGTCGGGAAGATTGGCTAACGATAACGAATTGCTAAAGATGGTACTCTCTGGGTCTGCACTGGGTTTGCTACGATTAAATCCATATACTCAAGCAATGCTCAGAGCAAGTTCCCAGTCTTCCTTGTAGCCGTGTTTTCAGCATTACTTCTGAGGCTCGGTAATAAGTTATGGATTGGTACCAGTGAAGGTCTAGCTTGGTTCACGCCCAAAATTTAAGGCACAAAACCTGATCTAGCTTTGACTGGCACCGTCAAATAAACAAATTGGGAAGATGAGGAAGTTTTTTTTCCTGTATCTCCCCCCACCGCCCCCACTTTCCCCATTCCCTCGTAACTCTTGACTTAAACAATGGCTGTCACAACCCGACAATTAATCGAATGGAAACAAAAGGGACGTCCAATTGTGGCGTTGACTGCCTGGGATTATGCGATCGCTCAGATATTAGATACAGCTGGAGTAGATTTAATCCTTGTGGGAGATACAATGGCAGTGGTGTTGGGGTATGAAACAACACTGCCAATTACTTTAGAAGAAATGCTTCATCATGCCAAAGCTGTGCGTCGCGGCGTGAAGCGAGCATTAATGGTCGTAGATTTACCATTTTTGACGTATCAAGAAAGTCCTCAGCAAGCGATCCACTCTGCTGGGCGTGTACTTAAAGAAACGGGCGCTCAAGCAGTAAAGTTAGAGGGTGGCTCAAGAGCAATGGCAGAAACTGTTGCCCGTTTGGTGCAAGCAGGAATTCCGGTGATGGGTCATGTGGGTTTGACACCGCAATCCATACATCACCTTGGTTTGCGTCAACAGGGGAAGACAGAAGAAGCAGGGGAAAGGATATTACAAGAGGCGATCGCCCTAGAACAAGCAGGTGCATTTTGTATAGTGCTAGAGCATATCCCCGCTGAGTTAGCATTACATATTACGCAAAAAGTCAGTATTCCCACGATTGGCATAGGTGCAGGACCCCACTGTGACGGTCAAGTACTAGTGACATCAGATATACTCGCACTTTCAGAAAAGCAACCACCATTTGCAAAAATTTATACTAATTTGCGGGAGACAATTACCAAAGCTGTGCAGGATTACAGTACTGAGGTGAGGGAGCGAAAATTTCCAGAACTGGGTAGTAGGTAGTTGTTGGTTGTTAGTTGTAGAGACGCGCTCTCATGAAAGCGTCTGTACATTTGGAGCGTTGTTAACCACTAAGGAAAAATGCGTTATCAAGCAATTTGCACCACAAGTACAAGGAACTGGCGCACGTTATAAGGCAAAGGAACTATTTGAGCAAGAAGCAAGGCGACTGCAACAATTAGGGGATCATCCAGAAATTCCCACGCTATTAGCATATTTTAAGCAAGATAATCGCCTGTATTTGGTGCAACAGTTTATTGACCAGTAGTCTAGCAAGCAACGAGTGCAAGAAACAAAGCAGGTGACATACTCCTACACTCGTCCTTCGGACGCTCGTGTAGGCTTCCAAGACAATCCGGCTATTGCGCGCGGAGGCTCTTGGCTTTAAGAACGGAATGCCCTACCGCTCTATTTTTTATATTTATCGCTGCATTGTGGTCACGATCTAGCGAACAACCACACTGGCAAGAATGCCAACGTTCATGTAGTTTCTTGGGAACTTTCATGCCGCAACTAGAGCAGTCTTGTGACGTGTTCCTGGGATTCACAGCTATCACAAGCAAACCAGCGTTCTCGGCTTTGTTTGCAAGTATTGACAAAAAACTTGACCATCCCGCGTCATGTACAGACTTAGCTAGCCGCGTTCTTGAAAGTCCTTTAACGTTTAGGTCTTCATGAACAACAACATCATATTTTGACAACAATTGTTTTGCCGTTTTGAAGTGAAAATCCTTACGCTTATCAGCAACTTTCTTGTGTTGCTTACCCAACTGTTTTACTGCTTTACGTCTACGATTACTACCTTTTTTACGACGTGATACCCGTTTTTGAATGACACGTAACCGTTTTTGAGACTTGCGGTAATGTTGAGGAATAGCAATAGGTTCACCTTCAGAAGTTGTCAAGAACTCCTTTAAACCCATATCAATTCCTGTTATCGAATTAGGATTAATATCAGGTTTAACAGTTGGAACTGTTGAATCTTCTAGGCTTAGAGTTACATAGTATCCATCAGCCTTTTTGGTGACAGAAGCAGTCTTTACCTTAAATCCAGTTGGTATAGGACGATGCAATACAAGCTTGATTGAACCAAGCTTTGGTAAGTTAATCAAATTACCTTGAATGCAATCATCCTTCATCTGTGGATAGGTAAAAGTCCGGTAGCGGTCGCGAGGTTTAAACCTTGGTCTCCCACTCCGTTTTCCATTACTGTCACCACTTAAAAAACGGTCAAATGTTACCTTAACTCGCTTAACCACATCCTGCAAAACCTGTGAATGGATATCACTGTAGTGAGGATGACTTTTTTTAAGTAATGGTAACGTTTTCTTTTGTGAATAGTAATCTGGGTTATCCCTCAATTCTGGAAGATGACAAACGAGAGGACAGACGTTGATTGGACAACGATTCTGCTCATACCAATTAAATCTATCCGCCAACAAATAATTATATTGAGCGCAAAGCATAGACAACCATCTGTCTATTTCAACAGCTTGTTGCTTTGTTGGTCGTAGTTTGTATTGATATGCAGTCCTCATTTATTTATCACCTCCTTGTTGCAACTATGATAACATAAATGCAAAGGCGTTGTGTAGGCATCCATGAAGAATAAAGCATTAAATTTGAGGATATCAGAACGCAGGTTAAATAAGTTGCGGCTATACTCAGCTTGGAAAGATAAGACTATGACTCAAATACTTGAAGACTTCATTGACTCGTTACCAATTCCAGAGATAGACAAAAACTCGGACACCCTCTCCCGCGCTGACTGACAGTCAGCATAGGTCGAGGGTGTACCTCCTTTTTGTCCGGGCATTCATCTCACGCTCCCCTTCGGGTGAGACGTGAGGCTTCTGCCCGATTAAGCTAAACCTAAGAAAATTTCACAAATATATAGGTTTTGGATATGGGTTTTGGCACTGTGAATAGTTTATATTTACCGAGTAAGTGGCGTTAGATATGGGAGGAATCGCTGCACAGTTCTAACAATTGACCCTCTAGTATCATAATCAACAGACGTGGGCGTCACTTACTGCATATAAAAAGTCATCATTTCTGCTAAATTGCAAGCGTTTGAGTCTAAACTGAAAAGTCCGTCTTCCGGAATACCTCTAGCTTTAACATCAGCAATCATGTCTAAGGTTCTTGTCTCCGATCCAATTGACCAGGCTGGGATTGATATTCTCTCCCAAGTCGCCACTGTAGATGTCAAAACAAATCTAAAACCAGCCGAACTCATAGAAATCATTGGTGAGTATGACGCGCTGATGATTCGTTCTGGTACCCGTGTTACCAAAGAAATTATTGAAGCTGGGACGCAGTTAAAAATCATCGGTCGTGCTGGTGTCGGTGTGGATAATGTGGATGTCCCCGCCGCCACGCGCAAAGGAATTGTGGTCGTCAACTCTCCTGAGGGTAACACCATCGCCGCCGCCGAACACGCGCTAGCTATGATGCTGTCTATGTCTCGCTACATCCCTGATGCCAACGCTTCAGTGAAACGCGGTGAGTGGGATCGCAAAAGTTTTGTCGGAGCCGAAGTATACAAAAAAACCCTGGGTATTGTAGGCTTAGGTAAAATTGGCTCCCATGTTGCCGCTGTTGCCAAAGCAATGGGGATGAAATTGTTAGCTTTCGACCCCTTCATCTCCACGGAAAGAGCAGAACAAATTGGTTGTCAATTAGTAGATTTGGATTTATTGATACAGCAAGCAGACTACATCACGCTGCATATTCCCAAAACTCCAGAAACCACCCACTTAATTAACACCGAGAGATTGGCAAAAATGAAACCTACCGCCCGCATTATTAACTGCGCTCGCGGTGGGATCATTGACGAAGAAGCTTTAGCAGTCGCTCTTAAAGAAGGGAAAATTGGCGGTGCCGCATTGGATGTGTATGAGACAGAACCCTTGGGCGAGTCCTCATTAAGATCAGTGGGGAAAGAAGCTATCCTCACCCCACATTTGGGCGCTTCGACAACAGAAGCACAAGTCAATGTGGCAATTGATGTTGCTGAACAAATTCGCGATGTGTTGCTGGGACTTCCTGCGCGTTCAGCGGTGAATATTCCGGGACTGAGTCCTGATGTCATAGAAGAACTCAAACCCTATATGCAGCTAGCGGAAACCTTGGGTAACTTGGTGGGACAGTTGGCTGGTGGACGAGTGGAATTGCTCAATATCCGGCTGCAAGGCGAACTGGCTACAAACAGGAGCCAGCCTTTGGTAGTAGCATCTCTCAAAGGTCTACTTTACCAAGCCCTGCGGGAACGGGTGAATTACGTTAACGCCAGCATTGAAGCAAAAGAGCGCGGAATTCGCGTTATTGAAACGCGGGATGCTGCGGTTAAAGACTACGCAGGTTCCCTGCATTTAGAAGCTACAGGTTCTTTGGGAACTCATGCTGTTACGGGCGCTTTGTTAGGCGGGGGGGAAATCCGCCTCACCAACTTAGACGATTTCCCGATTAACGTTCCCCCTAGCCCACATATGCTATTTACCCTGCACCGTGATATGCCAGGGATTATTGGCAAACTCGGTTCCCTACTTGGTAGTTTTAATGTCAATATTGCCAGTATGCAGGTCGGTCGCAAAATCGTTCGTGGTGATGCGGTGATGGTTCTCAGCCTTGATGATCCCTTACCTGATGGGATTTTGTCTGAGATTACCAAAGTGCCTGGAATTCGTGATGCATATACGGTAACACTATAGGAGTCAGCACTCAGGAGGAGCCAGCACTGTAGGAGGGTTTCCCGACAGAGGTGACTGGCGTTCAGAAGTCAGAAGAAATAAATAACTCCCGTGTCTTCTGGCTCCTGAATTCTGAATTGTGAATTATGATTTATGGCAAACACTTGGTGGGAATTACAAATTTTATGTGAACCAGAGCTAGAAGATTCCATCTTTTGGCGGCTGGGAAATCTTGGTTGTCGCGGAATCGCTAGTGAAAGAAAAGGAAATAACTTGTTGATACGGAGTTATTTGCCCGAATTCCAAATGCAGCTTTCTTCTTTAGATGAACTCTCACAGTGGCTGCGTCAAGATGCTCTTTCTATGGGATTTTCTATACCGACTGTGCAGCGGGAGTTGATTGATGAGCAAGATTGGGCAACGAGCTGGAAACAATATTGGCAACCCCAGGAGATAGGCGATCGCTTCCTGATTAACCCCGCATGGCTACCAGTACCAGAAAATTCTGACCGTCTAGTTCTTCGTATGGACCCTGGTGTAGCATTTGGCACTGGCGACCATGCCACAACACAGCTGTGCTTGGAATCATTGGAAATGCAGTTGACTGACGCCCCTAACTCGGAAGGGAATGTGATCATTGCGGATATTGGTTGTGGTTCTGGTATCCTTTCGATAGGGGCGCTGCTGTTAGGAGCAAAGAAAGTCTATGCAGTAGATACTGACCCTTTGGCGGTAAAATCAACCGCAGAAAACCTCGCACTCAACAGTATAAGTCCAGAAAGGTTAGTGGTGGCTGAGGGGAGTGTAGAGGTTTTGACGAAACTGATTGAGCAACCAGTCGATGGTATCGTCTGCAATATTTTGGCAGATGTGATTATAAAGTTGGTTCCACAAATGAGTGCGATCGCTTTCAGCAGTGGGCAAAGCCCAATCGCCAAACCCAGCAGTTGGGGTATTTTTAGTGGCATTTTAGTTGAGCAATCCAAAGCCGTCTGCGACAGCCTAGAAAAGCATGGGTGGGTAGTTGCAACCGTGTTGCAGCGCAAAGAATGGTGTTGTATTAATGCGCGGCGTTCTTAAGCAGTCCTAAAAAAGGACCGCAAAACCAGTATTCAATTGAGTGCAATATAGCACAATACGGTTCAGTTAAGGTTGATGTGTAAAAAAATACGTAGTGTAGAGACGTGCCATGGCACGTCTCTACATTATGTTACTGATAAGGGTTTTGGTCTTATCTGAACGGTATTGCAATATAGCAGGATTGTAGGGGCACGGCAAGAACAGCCTCTACCCCAAGCCCTCGTTACCAGGCTCGAGCCTCCTGGTAACGCTGTCATTCCTAGGCTCTTGCCTCTCGTGTTTGGAGGAGGCAGGAGCCTCCAAAAAAAGCATTCCCAGGCAAAACCTGGGAACGAGGGATTCCTCCGAGTCCCCAATCCCTAACGTTTCGGACTTCGGCGTGAGCGCTCAGTCGAACGCTTCGCTCAACGTTAGCCCCGAGCGAAGTCGAGGGGCTAATCCCTAGTCCCCAATCCCCGTGAAGCTCCTTTCATCAAAGTTCGGTAATCATTATTTATGAGGTGATAAAAACCGGATTATCAATCACTTTATTGTTCAATAACATAAGAATCAAAGCAAGCTAAATGCTGAATTAACTAAACAAAATCCTATTGGTTGGAGACAAAACAATGGCATTAGTTCGTTGGAATCCTTGGCAAGAAATGAACTCCTTACAACGTCAAATGAACAGCTTATTTGATGAGATGCTCGTACCATCAGCATCTGTTGAAAGAAATTTCCCTAGAATTCCTGCTGCTGAATTGCAAGAAACAGCAGAAGCTATCCATCTCAAGCTAGAACTTCCAGGAATAGAAGCTAAAGACTTGGATGTGCAAGTCACACAAAACGCTATTTCTATTAAAGGTGAGCGTAAGTCAGAAACCAAGACTGAAGAAAAGGGTGTTACCCGCAGTGAATTCCACTACGGTAAATTCCAGCGCGTGATTCCTTTACCGGCTCGTATTCAAAATACCAATGTCACCGCAGAATATAAGGATGGTATTTTGAATTTGATACTGCCTAAGGCTGAAGAAGAGAAGAACAAAGTCGTCAAAGTTAACTTGGATCAAGCTGCAGCCTAATTGATTTTCAACAGTTATTAACTGCCTTTACCTTTAAGGCGATTTAACTTAAATGCACAGTTGGTTAGCCTAAAGGTAACGCTCAGTCTCTTTTATGAGACTGGGCTTTTTTATTGAGCAAAAAGCAATGCTACCAATTCTCTGTAAAAGCCCCTCCAGAATTGTCTAGAGGGGCTTTGTTTACGCTTGACCGCTTATCCTACCTTGGCTTAGCTACAGGTGAGTTCTGAACGCAGTTGTTTACGTTCTGGTTCTGATTCACATTCTGGGTATTGACGTATGCCCAGCTAGATCCAAATGAAATTGCAGCACCCACGAGCGCAGCAATAAGCGTTGGTGGTATTGGCAAACGGAGATTCAGCGAAACCTCTGATGATTCATGTTCAGAAGGAGATTTTGCCTGGAAGTTGCTATTAGAATGAAAGTTTGGCATAATTAAGCGGGCATCCTTAGTTACCTAAGCTGCCTGGTAAATTTTATAAAACAATTTCAACCTTGACCGTCGCCAAACGCAGGGTAAATAATCACAAGACTCAGTATGATTTGTCATGCTGAGTCTTCAGCTATCTAACAACTAAAATACTCGAACGAAAATTCAGTTGTCAAGCCGTTAAGCTTTAATATTATGGATGAATTTATTATTACCAGATTGTATTAACTAATAGGAATTGAGTTGATAACAAATACAAAATTAGACATATTTAAAAATGTACAAAAATATATTTTAGCTATATCAAAAAATAGTTGAAAGACGTTCAATGTAAGCCTAGCAAAGACAAAAAGTGTTATTTTTAAGGGCTAAAATTTAAAAAATACGTAAAAAATACAAAATTCAAACTCTATAAAAATACAAAATTATATTTTAGCTATATAAGCAGTAATTGAAAGGCTTTCAAGCTTCAAAAAATGGTATTTATATTAACTACAACTTAAAAAATATACAAACAATACGAAATTCAAACTTGATAAAAAATACAAAATTATATTTTACTTTTTGTCTCTCTCCATCAGAAATCCGACCTTGCGTACTACCAGAGCCAATTACCAGAGAATTTTGTAATTAAAAAAGCCCCTCCACGGTCAATGTAGAGGGGCTTGTTTTGTTTGGGCTGTGTGTTTGGTCTTGCTAGGCTCTCGTCCCTTCTAGGGGCTGTATACGCTTGTATACCTCTGTAGACGTTATGTGACTGTCATGTGGCTGGGTTGATCGCGTAGTCGCTTGGACTACGCGACAGTTACCTAAGAGATTGCACTTAAAATAATACCCCCTCGCGCTCTGCAACCAGCCGAACACGACAGCGAGGGGTATCATGATAACTAAGCTTTCCAATTACCTACTCCATTAAAAGCCTTATCTAACATACTTTTTCCGTAGCTCGGTAAGAATAACCAAATTAATGGATCTTCCATTCCTTTTCTTTTCTCCGAAGCATAAAGTTTTTCCCCTACGGTTCTTAGCTTGTTAAAAATTTCTTCAGAAAATTGTCTTTCATTTTCTGGTGACAAAAGCAGGATACCGATAAATTTAAAAATTAATAATCTTGCCTTGCTAAAAAACAAACTATCAGAAATGTCTAAGTCAGAAGGCTCGTATAGCTTGTCCTGTGTCTCTAGGCGCAAAGATAAAGCACCCAACTCAAAAAATAAATTTTTCCTAAATGCTTCATGGAACTCATATGAGATAGCTAAATTTGCGGTGACATACTCAGGCGTTATATTGAGGTCTAATTCCAGGTAGGCAAAAGTTTCAGAAAAGACGGCGTAAGCTCTGGCTAAGTACTTTTTGTAAAGCTCAATTTCCTTACTATCGCTCCTTTCTAAAGTTTTTATAAATGTATAGGTATCAATTAATTCATCCTTAATAGCTTCTTTTTGGTAGTTTTTCAATTCGCTGCTTATGTCTTCTGGTATTAAATCTGCATCCCCAAAGTTTTTAGAGAGTTCTGTTTCACTTAAGTTTTTCAGATAGTTAATTCTTGCTTCCAACTCTACAAAATATGGCTCGTGTTTTTTAACAGGCGTATTAGGTAAGCTTTTTAGCCTATTTAACACCTTTCTTCTGTTTTTATTGCCCATGTTTTGACTCTTCCACTACGGATAAGCTGTATCACTACAATGATACCCCTCACACTCGTTGATCATCTGATCGCAGAGAAGAGGGGGGTTCCCCCCGTTGTGGGAAGTGTCCGTTGTCCATCTGTGGTTTTTTTTCACAAAATTGACTTTAGCACTCTTATTTAATGAAACCGCAGCGCATCACCTGATTGAATATCAAACCAGTGAATATTTTGGGGTGGCAAAGCTAATGTAATTTCCTCATTATTCCATTTTTGGTCTGGAGGTAACAAAGCACGCACAGTCAACGGTTCTGTTTCAGAACTTGCAACACGCACACTTACTAAATTGTGCATACCCAAGTTTTCCACCAGATACACTTGACCTTGAATCGTCTGTGTATCATCTGGTTGTGGAATGCGGACGTGTTCTGGACGGATACCTAATATAATTTCCGGTGGTACTGTGGGTAAATCTGGCAAAAGTATTTTTGCATCACCAAGCATCGCATAACGTCCCTTGCAAGGTAGCGTCAGCAAATTCATTTGCGGACTCCCAACAAATCCAGCGACAAACAAATTAGCTGGTTGGTTGTAAATGCGTTCTGGCGGGTCGAGTTGCTGGACCAAACCGTCGTTGAGTACAGCCACTTTTGTGGAAAGTGTCATCGCTTCTGTTTGGTCGTGAGTTACGTAAACCACAGGGGCTTTTTGGGCGGCGAATATTTGCTTGATATCTGCACGGACTCGTTCGCGTAAGAGTGCATCTAGGTTACTGAGTGGTTCATCCAACAAATACACTTGCGCGCGACGCACCAACGCCCGACCGACGGCTACCCTTTGTCTTTGTCCCCCCGATAATTGACCGGGTTTGCGTTGCAATAATTCTTCTAATCCTAGAAGTTTTGAAACTTCTGTGACTCGTTGTTCAATTTCGGCGCGAGGAGTTTTTTTCAGCTTGAGTCCAGAGGCTAGGTTTTCGTACACACTCATGTGAGGATAAAGTGCATAGCTTTGAAACACCATTGCCATATTGCGATCGCCTGGTCGCTTAAACGTGATATCCTCGCTTCCAAGAAATATTCGACCACGAGTCGGTTCCTCCAATCCTGCAATCATTCGCAGTGTCGTAGATTTACCACAGCCACTTGGACCAAGTAAAGTCAGAAATTCATCTTCATCTACAGTTAAACTAACGTCTTTAACCGGAATGACTTTGGGAGTATAGGTTTTATTTAAGCTTTGCAGTTCAAGTGTAGCCATAATTTTTATTGCGGTTTGCAACCCTTATAAGGTAGACCAAAGAAATAATGAACCACAGATGGACACAGATGGACACAGATAAATAATTACTTCATTCAATTGAGTTGCGCTATATCTGTTGATTATCCCTTAACAGCACCAGCAGTAAGACCTTGAATAATCTTGCGCTGGAAGAACAAAACGAGTAAAACTAAAGGCAAAGTTCCAACTACGGTTGCTGCAGCAATGGGACCATAGGGAATTTCAAAGGTTGTTGCACCGCTTAATTGTGCCGCAGCAACGGGAATAGTTTTCATGTCTTCACGAGTGATAAATGTCAGAGCAAAGATAAACTCATTCCAGGCAAAAATAAATGTGAGAATTCCAGTCGTCACCAAAGCAGGAATTGTCATGGGTATTAATATTTGCAATAGCATTTGCAAAGTGTTGTACCCATCTACCCTTGCTGAATCTTCCAAATCTTTTGGTAATTGCTGGAAAAAGCTGCGTAACACTAAAATTGTCAAAGGTAAATTGATAGCAGTGTAGGGAATAATCAGCGCTAAATAGTTATTGCCCAAATGCAACTTTTGGATAATTTCTAATAGTCCCACGAACAGTAAAATTCCAGGAAACAAAGTCACAATGAGGATAGCTGCAAGGATGGCTCTTCCACCCCAAGGACGTAACCGTGCTAAAGCATAAGCAGCAGGCGCACCCAAGAGTAAAGATAAAGCTGTGGAAACAATCGAGACGAAAGCACTATTTAAAATGTAGCGCCAAAACGGACGGCGAGTAAATAATTCAATGTAGTGATTGAGGGTAATCCGAGTGGGAAAATAAACAGTGGGAATTTTGGCAATATCCTGATTCAACTTAAATGAGGTCAGTAATTGCCACATTACCGGTGCAAGACAGAAAACGACGACTAAGGCGATCGCTATCCAAAGCAAAATCTTTTTCCCAGGATTCTTTCCTTTTGTTGCTGGTTTAGGATGTGTGGTTAATCTTTCCTGAGTGACAGCCATAGCAATTTTAGATTTGGTTTATATTTGAAAATTTGCAGTTAGTAAGAAGTATTGATTCGAGATTTGTTGAGTAAAAAACTGGCAATAGCAACCGCTGCAATCAATAAAAGAAAAGTTACCACTACTAATGCAGCTCCATACCCAAAATCTAAGTAGCGCATGACAGTAGAATAGATATACAGCGATACCACTTCTGTTGCACCACCAGGACCACCTCCGGTCATGACAGCCATCAAATCAAAAACCCCAAAAGCCTGTGCAAACCGAAACAGCATGGCAATAAGAATTTGTGGCATCAAAAGGGGTAGAGTGATTTGGTAGAAGCTTTGCCAAGGTGTCGCGCCATCAATCGCGTGGGCTTCGTACAAATCTGATGAAATCGACTGCAACCCAGCGAGTAACAAGATGCTAATAAATGGAGTCGTTTTCCATACATCTGCAACTATCACGGCTATCATTGCCAGTGTTGGTTGTCCCAACCAGTTAATTCCAGTTTGAATCAAACCCAGCCGCAGCAGAATGTCATTGACAACCCCAAACTGGTCGTTAAAAATCCATGCCCAGGCAAGACCGATGAGCGCAGTAGGCAAAGCCCAAGGTAAAATGGCGATTGTACGCACTGCACCCCGTCCAAAAAAACGCTGATTCAAAATCAGAGCGATACCGAGTCCTAGCACTAACTCTAGAATCACCGTTGTTGCTGTAAATACTGATGTTGTCCAAAAACTTTGCCAAAAACGACCATCTCCCGCCATTCGTGCGTAATTTTCCAAACCAGAAAACACAGGTAGCAGCTTCGTTCCCAAATTTTGGGTAAAGAAACTCAACCAAAAAGCACGGGCTATTGGATAGCCGAAGACAAACAACAGCAACAGCAAGGCGGGTAGTAAGAAAAACCACGCTGTTCGTTGTTCTCGACTTCGTATTGTTTGCATGTGAGTTGCTAATTGTTAGTTGTTAGAGACGCGCCATGGCGCGTCTGTACATTTGTTGGTTGTTAGTTGTATACCAGTACCTACTACCCACTATCCACTACCTAACAGTCGCCTGGTTTCATTAGCAGCAGCTTGCATCGCCCTTTCAGGAGTTATGCGATTTGTGAGTGCAGCACTGAGGTAACGTTGCAAAATATCTGATGCTTGAGGATATTGGGCGATAGGCGGACGTAAAACTGCCTGATCAACTATCTTGAGTAACTGGGGGTAGTAAGGATATTTGCTGACAATTTGTGGATCTGTAAATAATGAGCGTCGGCTTGGTACAAAACCTGCATTTAAAATAAATTGGCGCTGTGCTTCTTCACTGGTAAAATATTGAATTGCTGTCCAAGCTTCTTTAATATGTTTGGAAGATTTGGAAATTCCCAAACCCCAGCCTCCCAAACACGCTCCTCCACTGTTACCAGGAGTACCAACCATTGCTTGAATGGCGATTTTACCTTTGATGGGAGAATCTTGAGCATTAGCTAAGGGCCAAACATAAGGCCAACTCCGTAAAAATGCTGTTTGACCGCTTTGAAATATACGTCTTGTATCTTCTTCAATATATGTTGTGACACCAGGTGGAGAAATTCCTTGTTGAATCGTGTCTTTCAAAGTTGCGATCGCCTTTAATGTTTCTGGTTTATCTAACCCAACTTCCAAGGTATTGGGATTCACCCAATATCCACCAAAGCCTTCCAACACTTCCACAAACATAGCAGCGAGTCCCTCGTACTGGCGACCTTGCCAAAGGTAACCCCAATTAATCTTTCCTTGCTTTTTTAAGGACTCAGAAATTTTCAGCAAATCTGCAAAGGTTGCTGGCGGTTGAAAACCTGCTTGCTTGAGTAAGTCTTCCCGGTAGTAGAGAACTCCAACATCACTGCGCATGGGAATTCTGTAGAGTTTACCTTCGTAACGTCCCCCTTCTACGTCTTTGGGTGAAAATGCTGCTAACTCTTGTTTGGATATGCGATCGCTCAAATCTAACAACCATCCAGCAGCAGCAAACTTGGGTGTCCAAATCACATCCATATTGATCAAGTCATAAGGAGAATCACCCAAGATAAATGCCGAAGTATACAGGTCTTCCAGCAAATTTGTCGCATTTGGACCTTCAATAATATTGATCCGAATGCCCGGATTTTTTGCTTCAAAGTCTTTGATTATACCTTGTCTCCAAGGTTGGGCATCAGGAGCAGTCATCAACATATTCAGGACTACTGGTTGCTGTGATAAAGCTTGCGCGATGGAAAATAAGATGATGCCCAGTAATACAGCCAAAAATATTCCTGTAGGATATTTTATTTTTTGTAATATTTTTGGCTGTTGTTTTAGTTTTTTTAATTCAAACATTTTTACCTAACAAATCTTACCCGACAACAATTGATTTTTAATATTTTTTATTAAAACACTTTACTATTCCCTATCATGTCTTTGTTTGAAATATTCACTATTTCTGTAATATTTTGAAAACTTTAGATAGCAGTTAGGCAGTCTCTCTCATTTTTGGAAACACCAGTTCAGAACGTCGGCAGCTGGAACTCTGCCTATTTTGTCTTGGCAGTTTTAAAACTTTCATTTTTTCATATCTTGTGCGTAAGTTCTGTTAGATTATGATTATTAAAAATAAAACATTCAATTGGATCAGGTGGGAAAACATCTTTCAAAATAAATAGTTATTTTTAATTATAAAAAAAATCTTGTACTTCCTAATAAAATCCATCTTTAGGTAGATTTATGACTTTCTTAAGGTAGAACTACTTTACAAAAATACTATAGATATTAAATAAGCAAAAATCAGAATTTTATATTGAGACTTGTTGCTTGGAGTGCAAAGCACCCCTTTAGGACAATAATCGCAGGAGTCATCTGCATTTCAAACCTTTTCCGATTCAAGAATCACTTCCCAAAAAGGCTATGCCACTCACTAGGAAAAAACTGCAATCAAAAAATAATAGTCTCACTTTGCCAGAAGGTTGCCGATGAACTGAAAAGCCTACGCTGTCTTGCGTAAGCGTAAAATGTGCCGCAGGCATATGCATAGCGTGGCGTGCGGGCTACTAAGAAGGCATAGCAATCACGCTAGTACACGACGGCGGAAATAAAGCTACCATTCAAAAGCAGCGAAAAGCCCACAGAATCAGCCTTTTGACTTTTGACTTTTGACTTTTGACTTCCGCGCAGCGGTACTAGGAGTCTGTCACATTTTTAACTCCTAACTTTCAGAAGGTGACGCTTGCGTGATCACAGATTACACTGAGGATGATGTTAATCACTGGTTGCCTGTAGCAACACTTACATAAATTAAATGACATAGTTAAACATTCCTAATGTGTAATTCTATATCAACATCAGTTATGTCAGTTCATCAACGTAGTTACGGTCATACCGCCGATTTAATTATTAGTGTTGCCAGTCAAAAAACCCGCGAATTGCCCCAAGATACCACTCGTGTGGGTTCTTTTGTCAAACGACAAGGAACGATATCTAGTTTTCTGGCTCCTCTGACCCAGGATACTTTTAAACAGGTCGTTACGGAAGTTGAACAAAAATTAAGAATTGTCAACCAAACCTTGTCCATGTTGGATTCTCAAGGTTTTGAAGCAATTCTACACGAAATGCTACAGTCAATTACTTTGAAAACAGGGGAATTACTATGTGCTGACCGCACTACTATATTTTTATTGGATGAAGAAAAAAAAGAACTTTGGTCAATATTAGCTGAGGCAGAGGGCGATCGCTCGCTAGAAATCCGTATACCAGCAGATAAAGGCATTGCTGGCGAAGTTGCCACACATAAGAAAATTATCAATATTCCCTTTGATTTTTACAACGATCCCCGCTCAGTATTTGCCCAAGAGCAAGAAAAAAGAACTGGCTACCGCACCTACTCTATGTTGGCTTTGCCACTTTTAAACGAACAAGGGCAATTAGTCGCAGTCGTACAATTACTGAATAAGTTAAAATTGCCTAGCCATCCAAATGCTCCTCTTTCAGAGCGGATTGATACTAGGGGTTTTACTGATACGGACGAAGAATTATTTTTGGAATTTGCTCCATCGATTCGGCTCATTTTAGAGTCCTCGCGCTCGTTTTACATAGCAACTCAAAAACAGAGAGCCGCCGCAGCCCTGATGAAAGCAATCAAATCACTCAGTCAAAGTAGTCTTGACTTAGAGGACACCCTGAAGCGAGTGATGGCTGAAGCGAAGGAACTGATGAACGCAGATCGCAGTACCTTATGGTTGTTAGACCGCGACACTGGCGAACTTTGGACGAAAATAACCCAAGACGACGGAACAACCAAGGAGTTGCGAGTACCGAAGGGTAAAGGCTTTGCTGGTATAGTTGCCCTTACCGGCAAGACGCTGAACATTCCCTTTGACCTGTATAATCATCCAGACTCGGATACTGCTAAACAAATAGACCAGCAAAATGGTTATCGCACCTGTAGCTTACTTTGTATGCCAGTGTTTAACGCCGATGGAGAATTGATTGGCGTGACTCAGCTAGTGAATAAAAAGAAACCAGGGCATTTTCCCCCTTATCATCCCAGATTGTGGCCCAAGCCTCCTGAATGCTTCCAAGCGAGTTTTGACCGCAACGACGAAGAGTTCATGGAAGCTTTTAATATTCAGGCGGGGGTGGCGTTGCACAATGCCCAGTTATTTGCCACAGTTAAACAACAGGAACTTTTACAGCGAGACATTCTTCGCAGTCTTTCCAATGGGGTGATTTCTACTGATAAAGCAGGGTTAATTATCGCCGCAAATGAAACCGCCAAACGCTTGCTGGGTGTAGAACCAGAAGAACGCTTGGAAGGTAAATTAATCAGTGATGTTGTCTGCATCAAAGAAGGCGACTTTAGCAATTGGTGTCAAGCAGCCTTAAATCCAGCAGACTTAAGATACCGCGAGCAGTACTATCCGGATCGCACCCTGCTGACGACTAGCAAAACACAGCACAGTGTGAATTTATCGATCAGTGCGATCGCAGACGCCAGCGACTCTCAGCAAGTGCGTGGGACGTTGGTTGTTATGGATGACATCAGCGATAAAAAGCGGCTCAAGAGTACGATGTATCGCTACATGACTCAAGAATTAGCAGAAGAGTTGCTGAAATTGGATGACGCGAAACTGGGAGGCGATCGCAAAGAAGTTTCGATTTTGTTCTCTGATATTCGTGGCTACACCACTTTGACCGAAAAACTGCAAGCAGAAGAAGTGGTAAGTATGCTCAACGAATATTTTGAATCGATGGTAGAGGCAGTTTTTCAATACAAAGGTACCCTAGATAAATATATCGGCGATGCCATAATGGCTGTTTATGGTTCCCCCTTGCCTTTACAACAACACGCTTGGATGGCGGTGCAAACGTCTATAGAAATGCGCCATCGCTTGCAAGAACTTAATGCCCGTCGTCAAGCCGTTAACAAGCCAAAAATTGATATAGGTATAGGTATAAATTCTGACATAGTTATTAGTGGTAATATTGGCTCAAGCAAGCGAATGGAATTTACTGCCATTGGCGATGGCGTTAATCTAGGCTCCCGACTGGAAAGCGTGACCAAGCAGTATGGCTGCGACATTATTATTAGTGAAAACACATATCAGCCTTGCAAAGAGTACATATGGGCGAGAGAACTCGATTACATTCGTGTCAAAGGGAGAAATGAGTCGGTCGCCATATATGAATTAGTCGGGTTGCGTTCCGACGCGATTTGTAGCAACAAGCTGCAATTAATTGAGTATTATCACAGAGGGCGCGAATATTACTTGAGTCGCCAGTTTAGCCGTGCCCAAGCTGAATTTGCCAAAGTTTTAGAAATTGACAGTAAAGACTTAGCCACAATACTACATTTGCAGCGTTGTCAGTATTGGTTACAACAATCTTCATTAGATAGTAATTGGGATGATGGGGTGTGGACATTTAAGGAAAAGTGACATCCTTCCTGAGTAATCGCTGGGGCTATAGTCAGGGATTCCAAAATTGTATTCTGTGTTCTGCGTTTTTCTTTAATATGTCCACTTACTGATTAAAGACATTCTTTAGATAGAAGATGGAGGAAAACATTAGCAGTTACCGTACTTAATCAGAGAGAAAATTTTTTGGCTCTTTCTTCCAAAATAAAAAAAATTATAAAGCTCGGCTGCTTTTTTTACTTTTTGGAAACTGAGATATTTAATATGACTTCTACAAAACGATCTAATTCTGACAAAGGTACTCTTCTCAATTCGCATCAACAACCTAAAAAGACAACTTCCAGCATAGCTCATAAAACAGCACCACCCGAAAAGATATCTTATAGCGTTGCCCATGCAATTCCTGGACGTATTCGTTTTCGTATTCCTCGGCTAGTCAAAGATTCTGAGTATGCCAATAAACTCAAGCTGGTGATAGAATCCGACTCTAGGACTACGGATGTCCGTGTTAACCCGACAGCTGGATCGATTGTCGTCACTTATCAACCAGGCGTCATTTCAGATCAGCAAATGCGCAAGCATCTGGTCAATCTTATTCAAACCGCCCCAAATATAGTTTTGCCAAAGCGAGCAACCGCCAAATCAATTCTGGGAGCCATTTTTGATGCTGTGATCAACCTACTTGACAGTACACGTAACATCAACAAAGCGCGTACCGCCATTGTGTATGGACAGCCCAAGACAGATTTTTGGGAACGATTGCTCTCGACCACGGAAAGCATGATCAAGAGGCTAAAATCTGGCATGATGTTCATCTTGCCCAACAAGCGATTGCAAGCGCGGAGTGCGTCCAAACAAGTGGGCTTGCAGCTCGAAAGGCTGCAATCTGTGGGCGTAGACGCGCATAGCGGAGGTAGCGACATGGGCGAGGCTGTGGCGACTTGAAAAGCTTTTCGGCTGCTGGGGAAACCCCCTCTCGTGCGACTGGCGTCGGCTACTGTATTAGAAGCTGACGCTGTGTAGCGTGTGCCGACATTACCCACCGTTTCCGCTAAGATATTCACAGCCTGGAAGGTTTTAGGCAGCTAAGTAGAAAAATGGGCACTCCTAACTTCAATCAACTCCGCAATGAGAATCCTTTGGTTCGGGCAATACATACCGCTGTCAAAGGAAGAGCTAGATATAAAGTCAGTGGACTTCATTATTCGGAAGATCTCAAAAGATACCTTGAATCGCGATTGTCACAGGAAGAAATCATCGCGCAAGTTCATGCTAACCATATCACAGGAAATGTTCTTGTGATTTTCCATCCAGAAAAAAGCCCAAATGCGATCGCCTTACTCCTCCAAGATATTGTCTTAGATTACACAAAACAGGTCAGAAAACTACCTCTAAGAACAGCTTATATCAGCACAGCAAAAGAAAATTTACCTATAAATAAAGGAGAGTTAAATCAGCCTAAAGCCGATGCTCACAAACAAAATGGCAAAGCTCTACTGCCCCAAGCCCACACAAACAAACAATTAGACCAAGCGAGCAATCAACTTGTTCATCAACTTGTTCTAGTATCAGGGGCTGTTTCCAGCCTTGTCCTATCTACCGCACTGCTACACAAATATAATCTTGACACAAGCATTTTACTAGCAATTCAGAAACTGCACACGCCACTTCTTGATCGCATCATGCTTGGTATCACTTCTCTTGGCGATCCAGCGGTTTTGGTGTTGGTTTCTTTGGGATTGGGATTTGGACTTAGATATCATAACCGTCGCTTTCAAGCAACTACCTTGGGTATAGCCGCAGGTGGTGCGATCGCCTTAAATTGTTTGCTGAAACTGCTGTTTGGTAGAGCACGTCCAGCACTGTGGGACCGACTTATTCATGTGGGTTTACACAGTTTTCCTAGTGGTCACGCAATGGTGTCAATCGTGATTTACGGCTTTATCGGCTATATTCTGGCAAAGCAATTTCCTCAATGGCGGGGACGGATTTTTGCTTTGACCTTTGTCTTAATTCTGGCGATAGGTTTTAGTCGGCTTTATCTGGGCGTACACTGGCCTACTGATGTGGTCGCTGGCTATGCCGCAGGTTTAGTGTGGTTGATGGCTTGTATTGAGAGGTTGGAACTACGACAAAAATATAACTCGTTAGGTAGACATTTACAACAGAAGCCTGAAGCATCAAACAGGATGTTAGAACTTACCCATTCACAGAAACCTGGCTATGTGTTTTCAAGCTAAAATTTGAGTTACTTGAGATTTCCTAGCTAAATGTGCATCTGGTGCAAATTAATAAACCTCTTGCAAAAGCCAATTTTATGAAAAAAAAACCACAGATGGACACAGATGGACACAGATAATTTATCTGCGTTTATCTGTGCCCATCTGCGGTTCTAAATATCCATGAATCATACTTTTGCAAGAAGTCTAATGAACAAACGCAAAGTATTGCTATTTCTGCTGCTATTCACAGCAATGGTAGCAATCAGTACTATCGCGGGGCATACCAATCCCCTATATGCAGCTTCATCAGTTGGTAAAGACACGCTGACGATGATCACCTCGCCGGACTATCCGCCTTACGAGTATTACGACACTCAGGGCGGTGAAAGGAAAATCGTTGGCTTTGATGTTGATATCGCCAATACCATTGCCAAGGAACTGGGGTTCAAACTCAAGGTGATGGAGTCGGATTTTAACGGCTTGATTCCCGCACTCCAGGCAAATCGTGCTGACTTTGTGATGGCTGGGATGACTCCAACAGCAGAACGGCGAAAAAACGTTGATTTTTCCATCATCTATTATCAAGCGAAAGATACAATTGTTGCTCCCAAGAGTAGTAACCTAAAAAAACCAGAAGATTTATCTGGGAAAAAAGTTGGCGTTCAACTGGGTACAATCCAGGAGCAAAATGCTAAGAAATTAGCCGAAAAAATTCCCGGAATTCAGCTAAAGCAACTTAACAAAGTCCCTGAAGTCATTCAGGAAATTAAATCTGGGCGAATTGATGCTGCTATCGTCGAAGATACCGTTGCTAAAGGATTTGCTCAAGCTAACTCGGATTTAGAATTTAACGTTATTCCTTCATCACAAGAGGGTACAGGTTCGGCGATCGCCTTTCCCAAAGGTTCAAATCAAGTCGAACCTTTTAACAAAGTCCTTCAGCAAATGAAGGACACGGGCGAACTGGAAAAACTAGCGACGAAGTGGTTTTCCCTCAACACCGCAGCAAACGCCGCATCCTCAACAGCACCTGCTCCTCAAGGTGGGCTGAATTTAGACTTTAAGAGAATCCTTCCAGATCTTCCTTTTATTCTTCGGGGAATTCCCTTAACTTTGTTGTTCACTGTGTTATCGGTATTCCTGGGTTTAATCTGGGGAACATTCCTATCTTTATTAAAAATTTCAGGTATAAAGCCACTAGGTTGGTTAGCCAACGCTTACACCTCTGTATTTAGAGGCACACCATTGCTGTTGCAGTTGGCGTTGGTTTACTACGCAACACCCCAGCTAACTGGTTATGATATCCCTGCATTGCAGGCAGGAGTCCTCACATTTACTCTGAACTCTGGGGCTTATATGTCAGAAACTATCCGGGGTGGGATTCAAGCAGTAGATAAAGGACAGAGTGAGGCGGCAATGTCTATGGGTGTTCCCTACGCGTTGATGATGTGGGACATCATTTTGCCCCAAGCATTGAAGAACATTCTCCCCGCTTTGGTAAATGAAACGATTGGACTTTTGAAAGATTCCGCTTTGGTTTCAACTCTTGGTGTGGTGGAAATTTTACGCAGTGCCCAAATTGTCGGAGCTAATAAGTATATCTACTTTGAACCCCTGCTGTTTGCTGGGTTAATCTACTACGTTTTGGTCATGGGTTTAACTAGGGGCGCATCCACACTCGAAAGGAGGTTGAGGCGAAGTGAGTGAAGCTATCATTCGTACGGAGTTCTTGTGTAAATCTTTTGGCAAGCTTGAGGTTTTGAAAGATATTTCGACTGAGATTTACCAGGGTCAAGTCGTAGCTATTTTAGGTCCAAGTGGGTCGGGGAAGTCAACTTTCCTGCGATGCATGAACTTGCTAGAACGCCCCACCAAAGGACGAGTTTACTTTAAAGAATATGAAATTACCGCTCCCAAGGCAAACATCGCCAAATTTCGGCAGCGCTTGGTGATGGTGTTTCAACACTTCAATCTGTTTCCCCACATGACGACGTTGCAAAATGTCACGTATGCCCCCATTAAGGTGAGGGGAATGAATCAGGAACAGGCAACGCAAAAGGGGTTAGAGTTGCTTGGTAAGGTAGGTTTGGTGGAAAAAGCAGATGTGTACCCCGCAAAACTATCCGGCGGACAAAAACAGCGAGTTGCGATCGCCCGCGCACTAGCAATGGAACCGGACATGATTTTGTTTGATGAACCAACTTCTGCCTTAGACCCAGAAATGGTTAAAGATGTGCTAGAGGTGATCAAAGCTTTGGCACAAACTGGCATAACAATGGCGATTGTGACTCATGAAATGGGATTTGCCAGAGTTGCTGCTAGTCGAATTATGTTCCTCGATCAAGGACGTTTGGCAGAAGACACCACACCAAGTGAATTTTTCAATACTCCTGGGTGCGATCGCGCAAAGCAGTTCTTAGAAAAAATGCTGTAGTTTAAGAGTGCAGATATTTGCTGTGCACTACAGCTATATACGCACCTGTAGGAGGATGTCAAAAAAACCTAGGACCGAAGTTGTAAAATTGCAGCCTTCCATAACCAAGAAATTGACCATGAGCTTGCTCTCCTGGTGGAAACGCCGTGACTCCAAATAGATACACGCCAGCAACCTGAGGGTTTTGCACGGGCTTGAGAGCTATTGTGATGGTTCTACCTGGAGGGACTGGCGGGTCAAATGTGAGCGATATTGTTTTCGTCTTGCGGTCGCTTGCCGCATCTTTCAAAGCAAGTTTTTGACCTTTCTTGGAACGCGTCCCTTCAAAGGCGGAAGTGTCTTTCAAGTCAAAGCGTACACGGTCTACTCCCTCACGCTGGTTAATCGTTATCCGTTGCAGTGGTTCTCCAGCGTTTTCTGGCAGACCAATGGTAAAGTAATACGTTGCACCCCATACATAAGTCTCCTTGTAGGTCGTCACTACATCACCAAGGCTCGGTGGTTGGACAAAATAGACTTTACCATCTCGTAACTGAACTGCTTGACTCAAGTCCACAGTGTATCCGCCTATCACTGCTGTGCAAGCAATCGCTGTACTTAACAAAAATCCTACACGCATTGCTGTGTATACCTGCAGCTATCGCAGGTGACAAACTTACCCTATGATTCAATTTTACAATTTCCCTTTCAATGTTCTGCATTTTTACTCAACTAACGTTTGATTATTCTTAACAATATTTAAATAACATTAATTATTTGAGCGTAATCAGGCAACAAATACTGAAATAGCTTTACGAAATAGCAACATATTTGTAAAAGATAATTGATATTTGTTGTCAGAGTGCTTTAGTTAAGTTAGAAGTGAGAAGTATAAAGATACGCAATTATTCAAAATTATGAATGCTGTTTCTAGCGTTGAACTCAAGCGACCCATTTGGCAAAGTATTGCCATGTTAACTTTGGGCTTTTGGCTCAGTGCCAGCCTCTTGTTAGACTGGGTAATTATGCCTAGCTTGTATGTTTCTGGCATGATGACTCAAGCCAGTTTTGCCTCAGCCGGTTATGTCATTTTTTGGAATTTTAATCGGCTCGAATTATTGTCTGCTGGCTTGGTATTAACTAGCGTGTTAGCTCTGTGCAACAGCCAATCTAAGTGGCGTCGCAGTGCAATTATTTTATCTATGCTATTGCTCGCTATAGCTTTGGTTGATACTTACCTGTTAACTCCGCAAATGTCTGCAATCGGGCTTGAACTGAACCTCTTTCAGACAATTGAAACTCCAGCAGCTATGAATGTACTACATGGTGGTTACTGGGTTTTGGAAGTAGTAAAACTATTGGCAGGCGGCACACTTTTGGGCTGGTGCTGGCGACGTTAAATCACTACATGAGGAATGATGAATGATACAAAGCTTCAGAATGCATGATTCATCATTCATCAGCTTCCGGCGAAGCTTCCTCATTGTTAAAAAATAGTAGGCGTACCGCGAGTATGGCAAATCCTACGGCGGCGATCGCTTTCAACAACCTTGTAGGTAATAACTCTGCCACTGCTCCCCCAGCTAATGCTCCCAACAAGCTCGTCAACAGCAGTGCGCCAGCTGCCCCAAAAAACACCGCACGCGGAGATTGACAACGACCTGAAAGGGCGATCGCCGCTAACTGACTTTTATCGCCCAATTCCGACAAAAAAACTGTAATAAAGCTCAATCCTAAAAGATGCCAGTCCATAAGTAACAAATTCAAAATTTAAAATTCACACATTCAAAATTCAAAATTGGGCTACATCCCAAAAAAGCATCAGGGAAATCAGCAACAACATTACCCCTGCTGCTTTTTCTACGATTTTGGGAGAGAACCTGCTAGCCATCCAACTCCCTAACACCACACCTAGTAAACTAGTCGTGACGAGCGCTGCTGCAGATCCAAAAAACACCACCCACGGAGATTGTGATTCCGCACTCATTAACAAGGTGGATAGCTGTGTCTTGTCACCAATTTCTGCCAGAAAGATGGTCAAAAAGGTAGTAGCGAAAATGACTAGTGGGGTTTGTGGCTTCTGAGGTTTGTCAGAAACCAAAGGTGACGACACTTCAACTAAGGCGGTTGTAGAATTGCAATCTACTTCATCTTTTAGCTTTGGCTGGCTTTGTGTCTCAGATGTGGAAAAGGTCAAAGGCTTAGAGTCAAGTTTCACAGGTAGTATTTTTTTCGCTAAGTTGTTTTCATATTTTTATCATTTTCTCAATTTTTTTGACATATTGCAAGCTAAGGTTCACGAAAGCTTGTTACTATAGCGCTTCTCGTTTGAATTAAGTACAAATTTATCTGTGTCCATCTGTGTCCATCTGTGGTTCTTATCTCCTGATGTATTGCACTCAACCCCCGAACCGCTACACTCACTCCATTTTTGTTGAGTCAATACCCCTATAGATAGTTTTTTGTGAGAGCCAAGAAAAATTGGTAGTAAAGTCCTAGTTAATTTTGGTACCTAAGTCCTAAGTACTTTTGGGAACTTAGAGCGATTCGCTAAGTTTTGTATAGACCTCGCTTAACACGTTTGCCACTGAAGACAGGTTTAATATCAGATTTGCTGTTGAAAGTTGGTAATTTATCACCGTCTAAAGCACTTGCAATGCTTGTGTAACTTTCTTCAGTCAGAGTCACCGAGAAAGAATCATCCGCTACTAATCATTCGCTACTAATATTAAACGCGCTACAAGGAGCGATAAATTAAGAGTTCTGGCGAGCAAGTATTGGTCAGAAGCCCCCGGATAAATCCTTTGGAGAAAAAGAAAGTTTTCCGCACTTCAATCCCCCGGATTCTCCTTGTGGGGATATTCTGATTACTGCGTTCTCTGTTCTGCGTTCTTCTTAATTCAATACCTGCTAATTGGGCTTTGAAGGTAGCTGCTGTTAGGAATGCATCTACTAAAGGGAATAGTTACAATTGTATAGCCAACCACTTTTTGCTCTAACAATCAAGAATTACTTTTAGTAGCGGGTATTGGACGAGCGAAAAACTGTAGAGCAAAGCCGCCTTTAAGTATTGAAACTGCAGCTGGAAGATAACTAGAGACAATTCAACTATTAAAAGGCGCGCGGGATGGTGTCAAAGATTGATTTGCTTCCTCTTACAAAGCAAGTCGAACGATTCCACGGAACAATTTCTTTGTTCCAAGTTCAATCGATTCAGCGATCGCAGCATTTAGAGGAGATTCTGCAGAATATTATTATCAACAAGCAATTTGCAAAGTTCTGCTGTTGAGAGTCCGGTTCAAATTCGACTCTTATATCATGAATTAGAGAGGATAGAAAAATGGTTCAAAGTATAGGTTCAAGTAAGTATACGGCTACTGACTTAGACCGATTCGCACAAGAGCTTAATCGAGACGGAATTTGTGTAATTCGCGCTCTTTTTGACAGAAAACTGATTTCAGAGTGGGCACAAGCTTTTGAAAAGTTATTTCGAGAGCGTCAAAATCAACCAGGTGGGCTGGCTCCTCGTGAACTTGCCCGCTACTATTTGACGTTGCCTTGGGTTCCCCCATTTGCCAATGTGGAAGTTTTCGCCAATCCGACAATCCTGGGTGTCCTAGATCGCGTGTTCGCTCAAGAATACCTGATGGTTCAGTTAGGGGCTGATATCCCGGTGCAAGGCTCAGATTATCAAGAAATTCACCGGGATTTTCGCCCTCTGTTCTCGGATCAAATAGTCACGCCACTCTATGCCCTAGCTGTCAACTTTCCACTGGTTGAAGTAACGCCAGAGAATGGACCATTCCAGATGGCGCGTGGCACGCACGTCTTACCGCGTGATGAAGCCCTCTTTAAGATTGCAACGGGCGAAATTCCCATGGAATCTTTTTATATGCAACCAGGTGACGTGATTATCCGAACACCCCTGGCGCTGCACCGAGGTTCACCAAATAGGACTAGCCAGCCGAGACCAATGGTAGTCATGGGCTACGTTATGCATTGGTTGCACACAGCGAAAGTGGATTTGACTCTCCAGCGAGACTATTATGAGAGCCTGCCAGAGAAGATAAAGCAGTTGCTGCGGTGTCAGGTGGTGGAGCAGTTGCCAAAGGAAAAAGTCGAAACTTACGTAAATTTCAAGTACTAAAAAGACAGTGTGCTAAAAAAGCACTGCTAAAAAAGCTAAGTGCTTTGGAAATCTTGCATCGTCACATCGCCATTTGTCATTAGTTATTTGTTCAAATTAAGTAGAAATGATTAATGACAAATGACGACTTTGATGAAGAAACGTGTAACTTACAATGCACTTGCAGCTTACAAATTTTCCTACCTTCTCTTAAAAAAATAAAGCCCGGAACAAGCACAAAGATAGAGGTTTGAAGAAGAAAAACCGAGGAAGATTTGTGATCGTCATCCGAATTATTCCATAGCACCATTTTGTTGCAGTTGCACTTCTTAGAGAACTACGATGTCTCAGATTGAGCCAACACCCGAAGCCGTTACCCAGACACGCACCTACACCAATCCAGTCTACGAAGGTTATTTCGCCGATCCCTTTGTCTGGGAGTACCAGGGCGTATACTATGCGATTGGAACTGGTGCGGCGGAAGCCCAAGGACAGGTAGATGAAATCGCTGAGGCGTCAGGCGTTGACTCTACTAACAAACTGCGTGTCTTTCCTCTGTTACGCTCCCTCGACTTTCTAAACTGGCATTTTGTTGGTAACGCGCTGATGCGACCAGATCCTGCCCTCGGCGATAACTTTTGGGCACCCGAAGTTGCTTACTGCGATGGCAAGTTCTACCTTTACTACTCAGTGGGGCACGAGGACAAGAATCATCAGCTGCGCGTTGCAAAGAGCGATACTCCTAATGGTCCCTATGAGGATGTTGGAGAGCCGCTAGTAGATCCTAAGTCTTGTTCCTTTGCCATTGACCCGCACCCATTCCGCGATGACGATGGACAGTGGTATCTGTTCTACGCCCGTGATTTTCTAGACACTGAGGACGGTGTGCGTGCTGGTACTGCGCTCTTTGTAGACCAACTCCAAAGCATGACGAAGCTCAAGGGCGTTGGGAAAGTCGTCTTGCGTGCGCGTTCCGATTGGCAGCGGTTTTTAGCCAATCGTTTGATGTATGGTGAAATTTTTGATTGGCATACTTTGGAAGGTCCTTGTGTCCGCAAACATGGAGGTCAATACTACTGCTTTTATAGCGGTGGGCGCTGGGAGACAGAAAACTACGGTGTGGATTATGGAGTTGCTAATAATGTGATGGGACCTTACTCTGATGCGGGCAACGAAACGGGACCACGGGTGCTGAGATCCGTTCCTGGTCGTGTTTTAGGACCTGGACATAACTCCATCGTTCTTGGTCCGGACGGTCAAACTGAATACATCGTCTACCATGCCTGGGGAATAAAGATGGCTGCGCGGCAAATGTGCTTAGATAAGCTCATCTGGACGCCAGATGGACCGTGTTGCAATGGTCCTACTTGGACGCCGCAGACCATCACCAGCATATGAGTGACAACTCTCACCGCCTGTTGTCAGCCCTGATCGCGGATTTCGATTAGGACTAAAGCCACCGCAAACTCATTGCTCTTTGCCAGTAAGTCGGGCAACAACTGCAACTAATTGAGCTGGCTCAACAGGTTTAGGGACATGCATTTGAAAACCAGCCGCAAGCGCTTGTTGCTGATCATGCTCCTTTACATAAGCCGTGAGGGCGAGCGCCGCAATCTGTCCTCCTTGTTCTGGCGTCATTGATCGAATCTGACGCAGCAGCGTGTAGCCATCCACTTTTGGCATTCCAATATCGATCACAAGTATATCTGGCTTCTGATTTGCCAGTGCTTCTAGCGCCTCAGTTGCCGATGCCACTGCGGTGACATCAGCCTTATACTGTTCGAGTGCAAAGGCGACAAATTCCCGCGTACCAGCGTCATCCTCTACCACCAGGACTTTTATGTCAGTTAAATCCAAGCATGGCTTGGGCGGTTCGCTGTTTAAGTTTGTTTGTTGGGAACTCGTCATTAAAGGTAGTCTGATAGTAAAGGTTGCGCCACCTCCAACGCCAGGACTTTCTGCCACGAGCGTTCCGCCATGAGCTTCCACAAGTTGCCGGGAGATAGCCAGTCCCAAGCCCAAGCCCCCAAATTCGCGCGTGATGGAACCATCTTCCTGCCGGAAACGGTCAAACACAAACGGTAGGAAGTCAGGGTGAATACCTTGTCCTGTGTCGCTAACTACAATCTGGGCATAGCGTTCCACTCGTTCTAATTCCACCTTAATATAACCGCCCTCTGGTGTGAATTTTATCGCATTTGAAAGCAAGTTCCAGAAGACTTGTTGCAGTCTGCTTGCATCGCCGATGACTTGTCCCACAGTCACGTCAAGCATCGTCTTAATATGAATTGACTTCGCTTCAGCCGCTAGACGAACCGTTTCCAAGGCAGCAGCAATCGGCGCGACTAGTGTGACTGAAGTTAAACTGAGTGCTAATTTGCCTTGTATGATCCGCGAGAGGTCAAGCAAGTCATCGACCAGTTGCGCCTGACGTTTGGCATGCTGCTCAATCTTGACCAGTGCTTCTTGAAGCTTCGCTTCCGAGAGCTTGTTTGTTTGCAGCAGCTTTGACCAGCCTAAAATTGGGGTGAGCGGGATTCTCAATTCATGCGAGAGCATTGCCAAGAACTCATCTTTGATTCGGTTTGCCGCTTCTGCTTCAGCACGAGTCGCTTGCTCCCGTTCAAGCAGGCGATCGCGTTCTTGCTCCATGAGTTTGCGAGCGGTAATGTCTCGTTGAATGGCAACAAAATGCGTGATCATCTGGTTGACATTACGAATTGGCGTAATATGCCATTCAATATAAAATTCCGTGCCATCCTTGTGGTAATTGATTGCTTCGCCGTGGAAAGGTATTCCCTCAGATAGATGTTGACGTAAGTCATCTAGCAGTCCACGATCAGTTTTGGGACCTTGCAGTATACGTGGAGTTTTGCCTAGCACTTCATCACTCGTGTAACCAGTCATCTGGCTAAAGGCTGGATTGACAAAGACAATCTTAGGGTGCGGTGGATCGAGTTTTGCTGTAGTAATGATAATTGAATCTTTGGATTGCTGTACCGCAGACAGCAAAGGCCGGATAGTTTCCTCAGTTACCTGCAATTCCCTCAAAGCATGACTCAATCTCTCAAGATCTTGAGTCAATTGACTTTGTTGCTTTAAAGGTAATTGGCTGGCATTCTGTTGCAGTTCAGCCATGCGTTTCTGCAAGTCTTGAATCTGCTTAACAAACTCGTCTCCGTTCACCGAGCCTCCTCGCACCGGAAGCCCCTGTTTTCTAAACATGGGGAGGAAGGGGCGGGGGAATTTATTCCCCGTTCAAATATCCTAAAATCCATACGAATAGCCGTCCTTTTTGTGAATTGATATACAAAATCTGTGGCTAATACCTGCAACACGACCACTAATGGTTGCAATGTCAAAGCTGCCAGTCTTGCGGCATAACACGCGACCAATATATGTACCAACCTTCTTCCCAAAAGTGACAACAGCTTTTGCAATGTCGCCAGTTTTGAAACCAAAGTGAATTTGTTTGCGTTCTCTGTGACGGGTCGGAAACCCATACTTATCAGTGCCGCACATTTGACGAGTTCCCCAACCAGTACATTTAATCTTCAGTGGCTGTTGGGTTAACAGATTTAAATTATTAACTTCTCCAACACAAGCTGCATCAATCCAATGTTGCTTGGGTAGTTCAAGCCTTGTTCGGTTATATTTCGTTTGTCCACCCGTTCCCGTTGTGGTGGGTAGGATGTTTTTTAAGGTGCGAAATAATTCCCAACGAGTTGCATTGACTGCGGCTGCATCTTTTAATGGTTGCTTGGCTTGTCGTTGAATTTTTTCTAACCTAGAACCATTCTTTTTGAGAAACTCGCCTATAGACTTAGTTCCTTTTTTGGTGTTACATCGTTCGCATGACAAAGTTAGATTACTGACTCTGTTGCTACCTCCTTTTGCTCTAGGGTGAATATGCTCAACTTGGAGGGGTACACCAGCATGATCACAGTAAGCGCACTTCCTGCCCCACTTTTCAAGCAAGTATTCTCGCACCTCATAACCAGCGAGTTCCCCTTGTTGATACTCAACACCATCAATTTCTGGGTTTTGCATTTTTTGAGTATCGAACTTAATCAACTCCATCGCTATTTGAGTGATAGGAGAATACAAGCAAAGCCGTTTTACCCATGTCTCAATCGTCAGGACACGATGCATCAACGATGGAGCAAGCCATCCCTCTTTGCGCTTGCGGTTATTGAAACGTGGTTGGCGATACCGAGTTTTGCGATTACGACGGCTGCGACGTAAAGAGCGTCTTGATTCTAAAGCATTCTTAATTTGCCAGCCTCTATGTTCCAGTTCTGCCGCCCAAACAACCTTGTCTTGATCCAAAATTGCAATACCCGTGAATCGACTACCGGGGTCGAGCTTGATAGTTAATGGCTTGCTCTGGGGGTTATCAACCACGTGTTTCAGAATGATTACAAACGGGTAAACCCGATATACAGCAGCTTTTTGTTTTGTGAGTAACTCTCTTGCTCGTGCTGGAGAAACTGGATTGAGTGGTTGTTTGTTTTGGTCAATAACGAAAACATAATTTTGCATTACTGCATACTCCTTGCGGGTAAAGTTTGCTTCGACAATGTTTAGGGTCGGTACTATCACGCGCGACACTGGTTTATTCTCTGTAAGCCTGTTTAATCGTTCGGTTCTAGGGTTCAGGACTAGCAAGCATCCTGAAGTAGGTCTTTAACTCTTGCCCTAAACGAGTAGTCTGGTCAGGTGAGTCAACCGACAAGCCCCTTGCCTTTAGGCATGGGGTTGGCATTTAACGAGAGAACCCTGACGTCGTATCTTCCGCAGCGATCACTTCAGATTCCATTGTGGATGGTTGAGTCGAGCATTTGCATTTATACTTGGAGAGATTTTTGGAACGCAGTTCACTTAAAAAGCATTGAGCTACTCCCACGGGGTAAACTAAATCTGAGAAAACCTATGCAAGTAACTCAAAAGTGTCCTTAATTGCTGCTGTCATCTGATTTGGTAGTGGCTTTTGCACGCTTGACGATGATTGGTTTCATCTCCCAAACCAGAGCTTAAGCGCACCCGCTACCCCTGCGGGTAATACTCACTTTCATATTTCAGAGCTTTTGTTTTAAACTTAGGAAGTAACCATCCAAAGCTTAAAGCATCTGACACTGAATACCCAATTGAATGTAAGTATTGAACAGTGCGACCAACTAGGATCGCTTCCACTTGACTTGATCGCATGTACCGAGTAATTTGGTTGTCCTGTCCTCGAATGCGGACATTTATCGCCGCATTCAAATCAGCCTGAATTACGTCCTTCGCGTAACGAATAAAGCGATCTCCTTCACGGCGACCCAAAAGCGTCCCGGTCTGGCTATCAACTTGCGACGTATAAGCTGGATTGACCACTGATATTGTCGATCCAGTCTCCAAAGAGATTTTCAAGGGTTGAAGCTTGTAATTCCCCTTTCATCCATTGGTTAAGCTTGCGATTAATTCGTTTCGCTGCTGCTTTACTTTTAATGGGTTGGGTAAGATCTTCGCAGATGATATCAACGGGTGAAGTGATATTCCGTCGTAAATCATTGCGAATAAAATTCCTAATAGTTTCCTTTTCGCGTTGAAGCTTGCGAGATTTTACCTTGTGACCAAGATTGTTTTCTAGAATTCGTGCTGCTTTTTGTGGATCGTGGGGCTTTAAATTCTGCCCAAGCGCTCTCATGCGATATTGGTTACGGTTAGTTTTAGCAATTCGCTCGGTCTTTTCGGTCATCAACTTACCAAGTCCAGCAGCGATTGCTTGTCCATCCGAGGTGTAAAACCCTTCCGTATACCCTTTATCAATTCCTAACTTGTGAGTAGGTTTACCTTCTGGCACAATCAAAGTGCGCTTATGAGTGCAATGTATTTCGAGTTGACCAAGTTCATTACGAATTACTCGAATCTGACCTTTGATAATATGACGACATCTAAGCTTTAGGGTAATCTTTTTACCACGCTCTAACCCTTGAATTTGTAGTTCAACAGAATGACGATTAAGCCGTTTACAAATGTAACCTTGACTTTGATAAACGATTTGGTTCCGTACAAATGTATGCCCACGCAAATACTGAGCGCGAAACTTACGATGCAACCAATTATCAGCAGTTGAATCTGTGTACAATAAATCAACTAATCTATTCCGGGCAAGTTCAACAGGACTTAGTGGGAATAGTTCTAGAGCCTTTTGTTTGAGAGCTTTAAGCTCTTCGCCCTTTTTCTTTTCCTTGTTTTCCTCTATCCACTTTAAGCGTTGCTGTTGGGCAGATTGCATGGGGTATTTGCGCCATATTTCTCGCAACAGGAAAACTTTCGCCGCTTCTTGTTGGGCGCTAATAGCCTTCATGGTGTCATTGACAGACCACTCCCATATCTTACCTGGAAGTCCAATTTCATTCCTCTTCATCATTGTCCGAACAATGGCGTCAGCTTTCTTCCAATCTAAGCCCCAACCTTGCAGGGAACCAAGTTTGTTATAGGTGAGCGTTCTGGGGATGCCGCACAGGTGCATTATTTGATCTACCTGTGTTTCATCAGAACAAAAAACAACAGGAATTACCTGAGTGTAAGTTTCTTCAGTTTTATGTTGTTTTTTGCTTGCCATGATTGCTTACCTCCCTTGTAAATACAAGCTAGCATAGTTTTAGACTTGCTACCATATCTAAATAAAAATGGGAAAGAAAAAACTCAGAGGAGTAGGGCAGGATTACAGTGAGGTGAAGACTCACATACACATTGCTCTAACTCCGACAGCAAAAAAAATTCTGCAACAAAGAGCGATGGAGTGCGGTTGCAGAAGTATTAGCGATTTAGTTGAAAAGTGGGCTAGAGGAGAAATTGCATAGAGTTGCTAGGTTTTATCTAGACTTTAGTTTTTCTGCTTAACCGCTTTTAGCCGATGGGATTTCGCGGCAACAGTTAACTGTTAACTGTTAACTGTCAACTGTTAACACAAGGGCGCTTGTACTCCACTGCTTACCTAGCTTTGTGTCTATTCCGCTACACCTGGTCAAATACCTACTGCTCGGTCGAAGCGTAACATTTCTAAACTTCTGTCGCCATACACCCCCTCTATTTGCTGATAACAGCAGTCTATGGCAAAATCGTTCAACTCCTCCGACTCAATACCGTACATCTCCTCAAACACCTCTGGTTCCACACGGCAAAATCGCGGACGGTTTGGGTAAATCCGGCATTCTCGCGAATCTTTGTCGAAATTCACACACCATCCCCCTTCGCCTACCATACTCAGATACAATTCCAGTTCCTCAGGTGATAAATACTCATATATGTCTGGACGATCTGCTGGGTCAAGATGACAGCAGGCTCCACATTGCTTAACACATTGCCAAGTTGCCATGACTAAAACCTCTTCTAAACGGTACTATTTTTTTAATTTTTATAGTTTTTTTTATAATTTTGTTAAGTAAATTAAAGAGAGCGGGCGATCGCCGGATATGATCAATTGCGGGATTTGCAGTTGTATCATTACCTTTGGGAGGACAAATGGACGCTATAGCCAATACTTTAGGCAACATTCATTGGGAAGTTATTTTCCAGCTCGTTTCTGTCGCACTGATCATGTTAGCCGGTCCTGCGGTCATTTTTGTGCTGGCATTTCGCAACGGCGACCTCTAAGAGGGCTGAAGTACGTAGGGGCGCAGTGCCTTGCGCCCGTGCGTATTGAGTAGAAAAGATTTGGATCTCAGTACCCGTTGCTCAGAACTGATAAAGCTTGAAGGGCAGTTTGAATAATCATGTTGTATTCGCCTTGAGAAACATCAACCTCCATAGCGTCTTGACGATTGGTTCCTACTAAGCCGATGGTATGTCCTAGCTCAACAGCTAAGATTTTGCCTTCGGGATATCCGATTCTTAATTCTGGTACAGAGCCATTTTTATAGATACCACAGCTGTAGTGGCGTTGATTGTACTGAATCGTAGTTCTTAACGGTGCCGATTGTGCAGCCAAAAAAATGTGAGACTGGGTTGGGAGCCTAACACCAACTAACTCCAACTCAATTGTAGTGTTTCCATTAAAGTGATTTTCTCGTAATTTGTACGCAATATCAAGTCGTGGTGGTAGAGGAAAATAGTCACGCCAGCGCCAGGCGATCGCCTTAATTTTGGACGGCAAATCATCAATAGTTTGTGATACAGTCAGCTTGATATGACCCTTGCCCACAGTTTGTTGCTCAATAACTCGAACATCAGGTGTCCAAAAGACTGGATCTGGGTTTTCGATACCACAAGGCTCTAAAACATTAAGCTGTTGATAAAGCTGGAAATGAATTTGACTGAGGTTGGCTTGAGTGTCAATTTTCAAAAGTGGTTTGAGGTGCTGAAGTTCAAGACATTTGTTAGCGAACTCACTCAGACGCGATCGCAATCCCTCTAAATTTTCTGATAACAAAGAAAATCCCCCAGCAGCCTTGTGTCCGCCGAATTTGCCAAGCAAGTCCTGACAATATTCCAAAGCATCAAATATGTGGAACTCAGGAATTCCACGCGCTGAACCGCGAATGTGCGTCTCATTCTCATAAGTACCAATAAACACCGGCACACCGTAACGTTCCACCAAGCGAGAAGCAACAATACCAATCACACCGTGGTGCCAGTTATGTTGCACAATGACTAGTACACGGTCTTGTGGTAGAGAAGCAAAGTATTCTGTTTCTACGATTTCTATTGCCTCTTGCTCAATTTGCTCGCACATTTCCCGACGCTGGCGGTTAATGGCTTCGCACTGCATAGCCCTTTCCAGCGCTATTCCCATATCGTCAGTCGTTAGCAATTCTATAACAATTTGTGGATCAGCAATCCGACCAATTGCATTAATTCGCGGACCCAGCCGAAAGCCAATATCCTCCGGCTTGAGAGATTTTGAATTTTGAATTTTGAATTTTGTAGACGCCCCCTGGGCGGCTTCCCGTAGGGTATTTTGAATTGATTCGTCCCCGTGTCCTCCTTTTGCCCCACTCGCCTGCACCCCAGACATTTGAATCAGCGCCTGTACTCCAGCAAGCTTGGATTTGGGTAACTGCTGCAAACCACTTTTTACCCAGTGGCGGTTTACGCCAGTCAAGGGCGCTAAATCTGCGATGGTTCCCAATGTAAACAGTTCCAGCATCGAAGCTAATATCTCATCATTAGCCTGTCCTAATTTTTCGGCGAGGGATACAGCCAAAATGTAGGCGACACCAACACCAGCAATACCGCGATAAGGTGAAGATTCTCGTATGAGTTTCGGGTTGAGAATGGCGTTAGCTGGGGGTAATTGTTGAGGAATGTCGTGGTGGTCAGTGATAATGACTTTTAGACCAAGTTCTCTAGCTCTGGCAATTGGTTCAAAAGCAGAGATGCCATTATCTACCGTAAGAATCAATCCTACGCCTTCGCTATGGAATTCTTCAATAATGCGTTTATTGATACCGTAGCCTTCATGCATCCGGCTAGGAATAGCATAATCGACTTGAGCGCCCAACCAACGCAGACTACGTAAAAGTAAAGCAGTGCTTGTCATCCCATCAGCGTCGTAGTCACCGCAGATGGCGATTTTTTCACCAGAGGCGATCGCCCACTCCAACAACTCCAGACTCATTGCCAAATCAGGAAAGTCGTCCAAGGGCGAAGGTAATACCAAGTCTCCTGAATTTAAAAAAGCTTGCGCTTGTTCTTTTGTTTCAATACCCCGGTTTATCAACAATTGGTTGATTAAGGGCGGTAAATTTGTAACTTCCGCCAGCTTTTGTGCCGATTCTGTTTTTTGAGGGGAAATTTGCCACCTTTGATCAGGTAGTCGTTGACGAAGACGGGAAAATTCAGGCGTGGATTGGTTTGACACAGTATGAATCAATGATTGTGTTGCAAAAACCTCTTGAGGACACGATAACTACTTTACAGGGATGTAGTTATGCAGAAGATTACCATGTTCCGCTACCTAAGAAGTAAGGAGGAATCATGTATCGAATAAAAAAGGAATAGAGCCGCACAAGCAGACGATTAGCTGGATAATATAATTTTTATCTTTCAACTGTACAAAAACTAATGTCTGAAAACGATAAAAGCCCGATTGAGTTGGCTGAGCTGATCCAACAGGTTAAAGAAGACCTTCTCTCGGTGACACCTGGAAAAGATAAGGATGCGCCTTTCCTGTTTGTTGAATCTGTGGAACTGGAACTACAAGTCACTGTCAAGCGAACTGGTAAAGCAGGTGTCAAGGGAAATATCAAAATTAATGTGCTAGGGAGTGGAGGCGAGGTTGGTGGTGAAATTGGTGGCGATCGCGCTCAAGATAGAACTCATAAAGTTAAAGTAAAACTATCTCCACTTTTTGATAAGGAGCGTTTAGTGAAGTTTTATGAGCAGGTGTATTCGGAAAATATGCCAGCGACGGTGAAGAACAGTATAACGGGACTCTTCAAAGGTGATGAGGAAAGCAACCTGAATGAAGACCTCGGTGACTAGTACTCAGACTAATAGGTAAAGGGGTAAAGTGAAACTGCTGGAGCTGAGGTTCTATCCAATTGAACGGAAGCAGGATTGCTTCAAAGTGAGTGTGGAGGGTTCATCAGGAGAAGTCCATCATGAACCAGCTCTACCTTTTTTAGATAGTGAGACTCCCGATGTGCAGGACAGGCGTTTCACAGTAGTCAAGATATTAGAGTCAACAAAGTTTAATCAGAAGGACTTTTCGGAAGAAGAACAAGCTTGGATGGTGCGCGAGCAACTTCTGTTGTCGGAGCAGAATGCTTTTCAGCCTCAATGGTTGGCTACTATTGGGCGTAAACTTTACCAAGTATTAGGTCAAAACATTCAGCAGGTGATTGAGGCGGCGGTAGCAGATGCTAAGAGCGATCGCACTTGGTTGCATATTCGCCTAAGGTTTCCAGCAGACGATCCCAAATATGTCCGCTTAACCGATTATCCTTGGGAGTTGCTCCATAACGATTACGGGTTTCTAGCGCATCAAGGAGTCACTTTCTCCCGCTATATTGCCTATAAGAGTCCTCGTCCCAATTTGCCAAGTGTTGAGCGGCTTAATGTCTTGTTGATTTCTTCCGGGGCAGGTGATGATAGAATCGGACTGAAACCATTACCTTCTGATGAACGAGAAGCGATCGCTCAAGGACTGCAACATGCCCAAGAGCAAGGGGCAATTCAATTAGAAATTTTAACTACTCCAACATTAAACGCGCTTCGCAGGCGGTTGCTAGAACGCCAAAACGGGGTGGTTCCTCACGTTCTGCATTTTGATGGTCATGGGTTTTTTGGTAAGCGCTGTAATGAAGCAGGATGCAGGAAAGCTTATAAACAGGGTGCAACCAAGTGCGAATGCGGTGCAACCTTAGGAGAAGCCCAAGGTTATTTAGTATTTGAGCAATCAGATGGTGCCGCCGACTATGTGAGTGCTAGGGAACTTGGAGAATTGTTGGGTAATTTAGAGCGTCGAGAACAAGCCAATTTAGAACATGGAATTGCATTGGTGGTTTTAAGCGCTTGCAGATCTGGAATGTCTCGCTTGAGTGAGACTGTCTTTAATGGCGTAGCACAAAACCTAATTGGTCAAGGTATTCCGGCTGTGGTCGCAATGCCGTATTCTATCATTGTAGCTGCTGCCAGTGCTTTTGCAGAAGATTTTTACCGATCGCTTGGGCAAAAAGAGTCACTGGCGATCGCACTACGGCGAGGACAAAGTGCAATGGGAATTGAAGGAAATCAGTGGTATCGTCCTGTGCTGTATCTGCGTTGGGAGGATAATGAGGGAGGACAGTTATTTAAGGATTCTTCAATTCAATCTAATACTATAACCCAAACTTCACCTACCTTTCTGGAGAAATCTTCTAAAAATCAATCTTCTGAGGTTTTGACGTTGAACAATGAGCAGCGGAAAAAACTCCGAGAGGCTTTAATCAGCGCTTTTCCATCTGAAGTTGATTTAGAGATGATGCTGGCAGATGAGTTGGAAATTGTGTTGAACACTGTTTCAAGTGGTATAAATTATACAGATATTGTATTCAATCTTATAAAATGGTTCGATAGCCAAGGACGAGCAAAAGAGCTTATTCATGCTGGATATAGAGCCAATCGAGGTAATCCAAAATTGAAAGAATTTACCAGAGAAATAGGTTTAATTGACATCTAGTTAAATTTCAAAATTATATACAAAGAAGAACTATCGGCTGCTATGTCAACTTATGGGATTAACAAACTTTCAACGTAAAACTCTACGTGAAGCTCTTATACTTGCTTACCCAAATAAGGAAGATCTTCAACTAATGCTTGAAGATGAGTTAGATTGGCAACCCAGTGCTATTCCTGAAGGAAAAACGTATGAGCTAACAGTTTCTAATATTATTAAAATTGCTGAACAAAAAGGAGATATCAGAAAATTTGTTATTGGAGCTTCTAAAAGGAATCCACGCAATCCAAAATTAAGAGAATGTGTTACAGAATTGCTTTCTGTCTTATTTGATGATGTCGATAATGATTTATTAGAACCTAAAAGTTTAACATCGCTAATTAATATTATTAAAGATTTTCAAGACTTTGAAATTATTAAGGACTGTTGTGATCAAATCATCCCCGACATATCAGATCATCGCTCTCAAGAATTAAAGGATATGGAGAACCAAGAACTAGCGCATGCGGTGAAATGGCTAATTGTACTAGGTCTGTTACTCAAAGATTATCCTCAAAAGCCAGATGGTATCCCCTACATTATTAAGTTTATGGACTGTCTCCAATATACTTTAAAACAACAGTCAATAAATTATAAAAATAATGATCTCTCTAATTGGTTGCAGGAAGTTAAGCAATATCATAACTATCAGACACCAAGTCATCCTCATACTATACAGAAACAAATCGTGGCGCTTCGAGGTTACTTGGTGATTGTCGTACGTATAGCAAATAATGCACTTCAGACGGAAAATCAAAGTTCTCCTCTCCAGGTTGATAGGTTCATCAGCATTGAAACTGTTCAGCTAGACGATTCTACTCAGTGTCAGATGATTCCCCTGCATGGTTTAGAACCTGGACAGTACTATGACTTGAAATCAGTGGAAGAGAACTTGAACGAGTGGGTACATCAGGCAGAGACTAAGTTAGGTAATGAGGTAAGAAAAATAGACTGTTCGTCTAATTTAACTATCGAATTCTTCTTGCCCTGGGAGCATTTGGCGGAAGCTGTCGATGAATGGCAAGTTTCTCTTATGCCACGATCAAACAACCGCGTTCCAATTGGGAAAAAGCATCAAGTTGTGTTGCGATCGCTTGATCGACTAGATGACTATTATTCCTTTAGCCAATTGGACAACCAATGGAAGAAGACAGAAAAGTTTATGAATAGTAACCCAACTAAGGCAGAAATTCAAGAAAAAATTGAACATTTAAATTGTTTGATTGAATGTGATTGGGAGGTATTAGCTCAACGCCTGGAATATGAGAAACAACTTGCTCTAAAACTGACCTGCGTTATGCCAACCTGCAAAACATCGGATAACTCAACTACTCTAACTAATTTATTTCAGTCTATTCTGAAAGCAGGAACACCAATTGTCTTGTGGTCGCGACAATGCAACTTACCTGATGTAAGCTCAAAAATGGATCTGCTGTTAGTCTCAGAAACGCTCCTCAACGAAAGTCAGCTATTGGAAGAGGTTAAGGAAATACGAAAAAAAGCTACAACGACTAATAAACAGCATTGTGGACATCATTTGGCAATTCTATATGATGAACCACAACGGTTGAGACAGATGTGGCGGTTTTTACACGAAAATCAACTTTGGGGAATGAGTGCATGAGTAGTAAAAAGCGGGACTGGCGAATTTTTCTAGGAAATGGTGAGCAGAGTGATAGAATCAAGAAACTGCCATCACCCCCACCTTGGCGACAGTTTCGACACGCAATTGACCCCAAGAAGCCAGATCCAAGCGCCCTTAATTACTGGAAACAACTCCAAGACGCTATTCCCTTCTCTAAATCCGCTTCTGATTCCTCCTCTAAATCCGCTTCTGATTCCTCTTCTAATTCCTCTTCTGATTCCTCCCGCGATAAAAGGCGAGGGCAAACCTTCCGCTTGCACTCGCAACAGGAACAGATTATTGATGCAGTTAATGCTGCTCTTTATCTGCGCCGTCCCCTCCTAGTCACTGGAAGACCGGGGACTGGAAAAACTTCGCTGGCATATGCGATCGCCTACGAATTACAATTAGGACCTGTGCTAAAGTGGCCCATCACTACACGCTCTACTTTGGAAGAGGGTTTGTACCAGTATGATGCTTTGGGACGGCTACAGGCGATTCAACAAGAAGCTGCAACTCAGCAGGAGCAGCAAACAAGCAAATCTTCCCAACAAAACCAAGATGCATCTAGCGATATTGGTGAATTCATTCGATTGGGACCATTGGGAACTGCTTTCCTGCCTACGCCCTACCCACGAGTTTTGCTGATTGATGAGATTGATAAAAGCGATATCAATTTACCCAATGACCTGCTAAACTTACTGGAAGAGGGAGAGTTTGAAATTCCAATACTCAAACGCCTTGCCAAACGGGGCCAGCGCTCTGTAGAAGTTGGCACTGCCGATGATGACCTGAATTTTCCCCTGGACGGTGGTAAGGTTCTGTGCCAATCATTCCCACTTATTGTAATGACGAGCAATGATGAACGGGATTTTCCGCCTGCATTCTTACGACGCTGTTTGCAAGTGAAAATGCCCAAAGCTACCGAGGAAGAGCTTAAAACCATTGTCAAAGCTCATTTGGGTGAAGAAATCGCACAGCAGGTTACCGATTTAATTGCTGAATTTGCGAACAAGCGCGATCGCGAAGCCGTGAATCTAGCAACCGATCAACTCCTCAATGCCGTTTTTCTGCGAACTCATAATGCAGAGACTCAAGAACTCAAAGCTTTACTGTTCACTTCACTCAGTAATGCGGAGCCAAACCGCTAATGGAAGACATAATTGCTGTGCTGGCACAAAAGCTAGATCTGACAGCAGAGGAAATTACAGACATTCTTTGGCTGGCACTCTTGCAGTGGCAATCAACAACAACTGTATCAGACAAAGAGCAGCTGACTTCTATTTCTGCATCTGTTTTAGATTCAAGTTATGTCAAAGATTTGCACAGCGATCAATCTGACAGTTCTCAGCCTTTAGTTTCACCGACTCCTTCTCAACCCAATACCACTGCTCCCCTGTATTCACGTCCCTCCCAGTCTCCTTCTCAATCTTCTCCGGCTCAAGAGTCACTTCCTTTTCCAGTTCCGAATGCAACAGCCCTACGCAACTCACGAGCACTACTGCGATCGCTCCGTCCTCTGATGCAGCGAGTTCCTTCTCAAACTTCATGGATATTGGATGAACAGGCGACAGTTCAATGCATTGCAGAAACAAAGCTTTGGTTGCCTCAACGCAAACCAAAGCAGGAACCCTGGTTTGAGTTAGCTCTCGTTGTCGATGGCAGTCCTTCAATGCTGATCTGGCAACGCCATGTCATTGAACTGCGGCGGTTGTTAGCGCAGACGGGAGCTTTTCGAGATGTCCGAACCTGGAGTTTGGATGTGAATTCTGACGGGCAACTATATTTACATCCTAAACTGGGAGCAAGAGTTAATCATCAAGCGCCTCGCAGTCCCCAAGAACTGATCGATCCAACACGACGGCGACTGATATTAGTTGTCAGTGATTGCATTTCCAGCTTATGGCAATCCGGTACTGTAACGACTGCATTGAAAGTTTGGGCAGAACATGGTCCAATGGCTTTGGTGCAAATGTTGCCAGAGTGGTTATGGGAGAGAACAGCCCTATCTCAGGTTCCCAAAGTCCGGTTCCACAGTCTGGCTCCCGGAATGGCAAACCAAAAGTTGTCAGTTGTCCGACGCGATCGCTGGCGTAAAACCACCTCTACGGACATTAAAGTTCCCGTGCTAACCCTAGAACCTCCTGTTACAAGTCTCTGGAGCCAAATGGTTGCAGGAAAAGGGAATACGGGAGCACCCGGCTTACTCTTCTCACCTCGAGAGCAAACGTCTTTTGCAGAGATTGTGGAGCAGAACGTGGCTCTGTCTTCGGAGGAACGAGTGCAACGCTTTCGCGTTTTCTCTTCCCCAATGGCTCGCCGCTTGGCTGGACTGTTAGCTGCGTGCCCAGTTATCAGTTTGCCGATCATCCGAATAATTCAGGATGCTATGCTACGCCAATCGCAGCAATTACACGTAGCAGAGGTATTACTCAGTGGGCTGTTCCGGTTGGCAACTCCCATTGGAGCAGATACGAATCCTGATGAAATCGAGTATAAGTTTTACGATGAAGGAATTCGTGGGATTTTATTAGACTCTACACCAGCACCCGATACGTTCAGTGTTCTGTCCAAGTGGATCGAGCAGCGCTTGAAAAAATCACTTGATGACTTCATTGCTATCTTGCAAGAACCCCAATCTAATTTAGCCTTGGCAGAGCGCACTCGACCGTTTGCTGGGGTTGCCATAGAAGTTCTCAAGCGTCAGGGAGGTAAGTATGCCCGTCATGCAGCTGATTTAGAACAGCGCTTACTGCCACCTCAGACTCCAGGAAAATCCATATTTCCTCAACTTCCACCCCCGCAAACCTTTGAATTTGAAGTCGCAACTATCACTATCGAACCGGATTTCAACCTGCAACCTTTTGAATTTGAAGTCGCACTTATAGAAGTTAATCAATCTGCTCAAATCAGTACAGATAGTTTTCCCGAAATTGTGGATGAGATGGTTTTTACGAAAACAGGAAAACATCTGGACGATACTGAACGGTTGATACTACAGGGAACATTCGCCAATCAAACCTACGAGCAAATTGCAGCAGCATCAACAAAAAATTCTGCACGTCATCTAAGCAATGTTGCTCTCAAGCTCTGGGAAGTTTTATCAGAAGTAATTGGTGAAAAAGTTACCAAAAGAAATCTGCAAAATGTCCTCCAGCAATGGGCTGCTCGTCCTCATTTAACCATTCATCGTCATCGTCAGCAAGCTCAGGAGTTTATCGAAGACTTAGGGAATGGAGTGCAGCTAAAGATGGTAGCCATTCCTTCTGGAAGCTTTGTGATGGGATCACCAGAAGATGAACCTGAGCGCCGTGAAGCGGAAAGCCCTCAGCATACAGTCACGATTAAATCTTTCTTTCTAGGCAAGAATCCTGTAACTCAAGCACAATGGCAAGCAGTAGCCTCTCTCCCACAAGTGAATCGCGAACTTGACGCTAATCCATCTCATTTTAAAGGAGAAAATCGCCCTGTTGAGGAAGTTTCGTGGTATGATGCTGTTGAGTTTTGCGATCGCCTGTCTCAATACACTGGTAAACCCTACCGTTTACCGAGTGAAGCCGAATGGGAGTATGCTTGTCGTGCGGGTACGACGACTCCATTTCACTTTGGTGAGACAATTACATCTGAGTTGGCAAACTATAATGCTGACCACACATACGGTGCTGGTGTCAAAGGGGTTTATCGTGCAGAAACAACGGCTATAGGCAGCTTTGGTGTAGCGAATGCCTTTGGGCTATATGATATGCACGGGAACGTCTTCGAATGGTGTGCCGACCATTGGCATAGTAATTACGAAGGAGCGCCCACAGACGGAAGCGCGTGGATAAATAATGATAATGATTATAAGTTTTCCGTTCTGCGGGGCGGTTCCTGGCTCAACTATCCTAGGTACTGCCGTTCCGCGTCCCGCAACCTCAACGTTAGGGCGGAGCGCGACTTCATCAACAGCAATGTTGGTTTTCGTGTCGCCTGTGGGGTTGGGAGGACTGAGTAGCCCTTTATACTTTTACTCTTTTGCCCTTTACCCTTTTTTCTTTATTCTTGCGAGCGGAGCGAGCCGGATTTTTTTTATATCAAGTCATACTGGCTCACTAAACTGCTAGGGCTAGGAACTGTAACTTAATTTCTGTGTAGATCTATGCAGAATTATGGCTCTGCATAGATAGACGCGGCATATTCTGCCAACCCTTGCGGGTAATGTTTGCCTCGTCAATGTTCAAATGGCTTGTTAGGAAGACAGCACTATAGCTATAAACCTGTTTGCTAATTCCTTAACTGCCTTCGACAGTGCTACAAACTGGCGTTCATTTGTAGGTGTCATGACCAATCGAACGTAGCCATAAATGGCTTAGACTGCACGCTCCGACTTTGTACAGATTTACCTAGTCTTACCTAGTTCTGCATAGGTTTTTCGGAGCGGTGGCAAGAGGGAAAGTTCTTTTTAGTGAATGAGTGCGATGCCTCAATAATAATATCATATTTTGGGAATAGCTCAATCATCACAAACAAAGTATTCACAGAGGGACAATCAAGCAGGTAAGAATCAATGGCAAAAATAGTCATTAACCGTTCAGGGCGGACAGCGCAATATTTTATAGAAGATTTGGGCGATGGAGTTGAACTAGAGATGGTGCTGATTCCTGGGGGCACTTTTCTCATGGGTTCGCCAGAAGATGAACTTGAGCACCATGAATCGGAAAGCCCTCAACACCTAGTAACCATTAAACCCTTTTGTATGGGTAAGTATCCTGTCACCCAAGCGCAATGGAAAGCAGTAGCCTCTCTTCCACAAGTGAACAGCGAACTCGATGCTGAGCCATCTGAATTTAAAGGAGAAAATCGCCCCGTTGAGCAAGTTTCTTGGCATGATGCTGTCGAATTTTGCGCTCGCCTATCCTCACATACCAAAAGACCTTACCGTCTACCGAGTGAAGCTGAATGGGAATACGCTTGTCGTGCTGGAACTACGACTCCATTTCACTTTGGCGAGACAATCACAACTGATTTAGCAAATTATCGAGGTACAGATAACGAAGAGTATAAATGGTCAGGTTCCTATGGTCAAGGTCCCAAAGGGATTTACCGCGAGGAGACAACACCTGTAGGTAGCTTTGGTGTAGCGAATGCCTTTGGGCTATACGATATGCATGGGAATGTTTGGGAATGGTGTGCTGACCATTGGCATAGTAATTATGAAGGAGCACCCACAGATGGAAGTGCATGGCTAAATGATAATAATCGATTACGCCTGCTGCGTGGTGGTTGTTGGGACGTCAGTCCTGATTACTGCCGTTCGGCGTCTCGCGGCAACTTCGTTGCGGGCAGCTGGCTCAACCTCGACGGTTTTCGTGTTGTGTGTGCTGCTGCGTGGACTCAGTAGCCCTTTATACTTTTAGCCTTTTGCTCTTTACCCTTTTTTCTTTATTCTTGCGAGCGGAGCGATCTGAAAAATTTTTTTGAACAAATGGACGAATTACCAATTATCCAAAGTCCATCTGTAAGTAAGTCGGCAAGAAAAAACCAAACTATGTAAAGAAAAGTAAAATCTCTGTATTTGGCTGGTAGTAGCGCTATGGCTGACGCCACGCTGCGCGAACAGCGCTAAAGCGCTACTACAAACCAGTGATGATTATTTGCGCCGACTTACTTAGTTTAATCTCAAAAACATTGAACGAGTGCAAGAGTTCTTTTGAAGAATAGCTTTATTTCTGCCGTGCTGTAGTAGGCTCCTCAAGAATATCCATTTCATTTTGGTCGAGTACTTTGGGCTTCATTTGGTGTAGGTCATTCAGCACATTTTTGGCATTTTCAGTATTAAATTTGTAGTATTCTGTCAAACTCCCAATCTTGTGATTGAAATCTTGATAGCGGTGCTTGAAATACAGTTCTACATTTCCTCGATGTTCCCAAGTTCCTAGCACTTTGATATCAACACTTTGGTAATGCGCTCCTAAATCCATTTCTACTTCTGCTACTCGTTTTCTAATAGGTCGCTGGGTGACTCCAATTTTGTACAAAATCCCTTTGTTTGTTTGAATTTCTAAAAAATATAGGGTGCAGGATAGGACTCGTTTGAGTTGAGCGCAATACAGTTTTAAATCTGTCAATCTGTAGCCCAAATCAGGAGCGTTTTTATGTTTGGCGTGTTCTACGGCTAACTCTAACTTGAGTAAATTTTTAAGTAATAACGGCTCTTGTACTTCGTTAAATAGCATTAACGAGAGTGCTCCAACAGGAATTTTACCCAGATTGGTGAATTCATACGCAGGTGGAAAAGTCAAAACATTTTTTTGTAATAATCCTGCTCGAATTAGACCAGAAGAAACTAGGTCAGGACTTATAAAGTAATTTTTGGAACCATACTCTTGCCAGAGTAGTTTCAATTGCTTTAAATCTTTACCTGATAAATGAATGTTGAAGTTGTCATAGAGTGGTAGAACTGGAAAATTACCAGTTGATATCGGACGGCAGGTTTCGACCGCATGGGCAAAATGATGTTCTTTTATCTTGCCTTTTTTGGCAGTCAGCTTGCAATCGCAATAGGGACACTTAAGCGAGGTTTTTCCCTTGGTAACATCTGAGATACTTACCAGTGTTCCATCTTCATCTACGCCAAATTTTAGCCACATTGAAAAATCTTTGTTGCTGTAACGAAACTAGAATTATCTAAGATAAACGCTGATGCAAAACCATTACCACTATCAATAGAAGTAGAGAATTTGAGAAACAGAAGATGCAATATATTGAGAATATATTGCTCTATTCGCTTTCTGCGGTTTTTGGCAAGCGGTAGATTACTCTTACGAGTGGGGTGAATGAAGATTATTCTTGAAATGAAAAGCTTGAAATGAAAAGCTTTTCTGCCGTTCTTGCACGGGGCGACAAAGACTGCTTCTGGGGATTGAACTCGCTTCCACGTACGCAATGCTTCTTTGAGGTAGGCTAGAGCCCTCGCGGTGCGGCACGGTACTGGCACCTTTGCGATTGGCTTTGCCACTGCCCCTTGGGCGATCGCCCCCGGTACATTTCGCCTCTATCTTGTTGACAACCGCCATCATCTCTTGACTGAGGCGAAAGGCTGGTGTACATGGTAAGTAGGTGGATAGAATTTTTTGTAGGATGCGGTCTTCCTTGGCTAACGCATCAATCGCAAAGGGCAGCATGGGTTACGCTTCGCGCTTCCCATCCTACATTTATTCATGTCGAGCTACTTATTTGACGCAGTTGGTTGCAAGAATGCAAGCCTTATGACGCTTATAAGACAAGGGTTTTAAGATTGTTAAGAAAGATCCGGGTAACGCATAGCCTTATAGGGCAATACGGTTCAGATAAGACCAAAACCCTTATGACGACCACAATGTAGAGACGCGCCATGGCGCGTCTTTACAGAGAACGCGAATTCCATAAAAATCCTTAACTGAACCGTATTGCCTTATAGGGAAGAGGGCTGGGGAGTTAGGTTTCGCGTTCGTTTTTCCACATAACGTAAGCTCATATTTTGCACCTCACCGTAGGAACCGAGGCTATGTAAAAAGCAGCGCGATAAAGTTACATTACTTTTTTGGAATGTTCCCGCTAAATTGAGGGATTTAGGCTTTATATTGAGTGATAAAATTACATAATTTTTTCTTGGTACAAAATATCAGTAAGCCAAAACTTATTCTTTTAGTGAAGATTTAATCTCTATGAAAAAACAAAAAACACTCGTCTTAAAATTATGGTGGAGGTACTTGGGGCAAAGTTTACTTGTAGGATTTTTGTGCTTATTATTAAGTCTAAAAAGTTATAGCTATGCACAATTACCTCCAAGGTACACTGGTTTAGCTCCCAATTCTCCCTTCGGTTTAGAATTTGGTTATAGTGATCCAAAGATTGTCGGACCAGTATCTCAAGAACTTGGAGTCAAATGGGTTCGTGGTATACAAGTGGAATTTGACCGTTGGAATGGCGATCCTAAAATCCTGAGAAACAGAATAAATACCTTAAAAGGTTATGGGGTATCTACATTACAAACTCCTTTTTATCCATCTCCTTGGAAAGAGGACAAATTAGGACCTCCAAAAAATATGGATGCTTATATACAAAAATTTTATGATTGGGTAGCGGCTACTCATGATTTGATGCCTAATTATGAGCACTGGAATGAACCTTGGGTTGATGAGTGGGCATGGAACGGTGGTACTGCTGAAGAATATAGAGACATGATTAAACGAATTTGGAAAAAGGTAAAAGCTGATTTTCCAAATGTTAATTTAATTGGCGGAGGTTCTGTAGCCTATAGCAGGGATATTATGTATGGTAAGGGGAATGATATAGGATATGTGGATGGCTCTATAAACCATGCATATGCTTTTCCTAGTCCAAGTGCCTTCCATGGTACATTGATGCAATTAAAATTAGATCAAAAATTTTCTAAGACACAAGGTAAGGCAGGAGCGTGGCAAACAGAGTTTGGAACATATACTGAGATGTTCTCCTCAGATAAAGATATATGGGTAGCTCGTACAATACCCTCTAGTTACCTCCTACATATGTTAGCTGGTTATTATGCTCAAAGACCCGTAAGAGCTTTTTGGTTTAACTGGAGTGGACATGGAATGCACGATATCAAAGACAATAATGCTGCGAAGGATGCATATAAAACCATGACTCGGGTTTTGGAAGGAACCAAGATAGTAAATGATGTCTTTCCTCATTCAAAATCAATGTGGGGAATCGTTTTTGAAAACGATTATTCAGCAGATAAGCGTGCTAGAGCAGCGGTATTTGTCAATGCTCCATTTTATGGTGATATAGGTAATCCCTGGAATCCTAATGGAGGTAGTCAGGCGAAAGGAAATCTTCCTTCTGATGAGTATTCTGGGACTATGTCTATCAATGAACCAGGTATACAAGCCTACGATTACAGAGGAAATAGAATCAACAATTTGAATAACATTCCTTTGAATCCAGTAGAAGTTGTATATATAGTCGCTGATATGCCAGCTTCCAAGTTAAAGCAGATATTGGAAAATGCGAATTTTAAATTAAAAACGGAAGTAAAAGTCACAGCATTATCTTTATCAGGACCTGTTACAAAAGGTAGAACAATTGACATAAAACTTGAAAATGTCGTCAATCAACCTCGTAGCGGAAAGTTAACAATAACACCTCCCAATGGATGGAAGTTATCTGCAAATAGTATAGAATTTAAAAATTTACAACCAGGGGAACAAAGAATTATCAACTTTCCAATCAATTCTTTCTCTACAAATAGCAATAACAATTACAACATTAGCTACTCTTTATCAATAAATGAAAAATCATCACCTCAAACTGGTTCCTGGAAAATACAATCAGCGTATGCTCCAAAGAAGACGATAAATGTAGATGGGAATTTGAATGACTGGTCTGATGTCATTGCCACAACTATGGGTGATGGAGCATATAAGTTCAAAGTAGCATGGGATGCAAATAACTTGTATTTTGCTGGGGAAGTTGCAGACGATAATCATGCTCCATTTCCTCCATTTAATCCCAGTTTTGAATGGTTCAGAAAAAATAGAGTTGATGGCGCTAAAGGTGATGATAATAAAGATGGATTATTTCTTAATATCGATTGCACGAAAAATAATCCTGATGACTTGCTAAAAGGTCACTTGCTTTATGAAAAGGCTTTGGCTGCAGATGTAGATTATGAATTTTTTGCTACATATAGTACGGGAAATAACAGTGAGTTGTGGAGATATCGTGCTCCTGGTACAAATCATCAGGGATATTATCCAACCAATGCAACTCTGAGTCCGCCTCTGATGAAAATGAATGCTACTCCATCAGGTGGAGCAGAAGGAAAGATACAATTTAGTCGTGCTGGTAATCAGACGATTTATGAGGGAGCAATTTCTTTGAGTGCAATCCCTGAATTAAAGTCAGAATTAGCCTCCTTGAAAGCAGGAGATTATTATTTTCCTAACCTTGCATGGCGTGTCAATGGAGGAAATAAAGGTAAAAAATTCTGGACTATTGAGTCAGGACAATTGGAAGAAGGGGGCTATGGCTTTGTACCACAATGGTTATCAGGAGGCTTGAAAAACGGAGGACGAGTTATCAGTCGTTGGGCTTTTGTTAATGGAGATGGAAAGACAAGATGAAAAGGAGTCAGAAGTCAGAATTCAGAAGTCAGAATACCCCATGCCCTAGTTCCGGGGTTTCAAGTAAAGTGCTGATTTTATTCCTCCATACTTGAAAGTAGGGGCTTTAAACCCTCACTCCCATCGCCAGTCGTACAGAAGTCAAACGGAGCTCCTGACGACTGACCGAAAAAGAAAAGGATACAAGCCCCGAAATTTATTTCTGGATAATAAAAAAATGCGGAGCAACTTTATTCAAGCCCCTGGATTCATCCGTGGGATCTTCACTTTTGAATGCGTGACTTTTGACTTTTGACTTCCCCGAAGGGGTGACACCTTCGTTCTTCTTCGGTAAAAATAAGTGATGAGTGCAAATATTACGCAATCGCTCCCCCAAAAATTATGCTTTCCACCACCGTGTTAGGAGTCTTTTTAAGTCTTATGACTTATTGACAAAGACGCCATAATAAAACGTTACTGATACCCTAGTGTAGCAAAGTTTGGTTTAGAGACATCGCCTACCTAATTTTTGCTTTCCTGCATACTTCTGACTAACTTTGTCACCAGCTTTCTTGGTGTAAATCTTACGGTTTCAGCTAGTATCTTATTTTTCACACCAGGAATGACAACAGTTTTGCCCTCTAATAAGGCGCGATAGCCAATCTGGGCTACGGTTTGGGCATCCATAATCTTTTGACCGCTGACCAGCTTTGAGTCTTCCATCGCGGCTCTTTGTTGAAAACCAGATTCTGTTGGTCCTGGACAAAGAGCAGTCACGGTGACACCTGTACCCTCTAATTCATTGGCGATCGCTTCCGAAAATGATAAGACATAGGCTTTAGTAGCATAATAAACTGCCATCAGAGGTCCTGGTTGAAAGGCAGCAGTCGAGGCAAGGTTTAATATTCTGCCAAAGCCTTGCTTGACCATGTCTTTGAGGAAGAGCTTTGTTAAATGGGTGAGACACACCATATTGACCTGCATCATTTGCACCTCAGGTGCTAGGTCAATTTCGTGAAAAAATCCATAGCTAGCAAAGCCAGCATTGTTCACCAGTACATCAACCTTGATGGCTTCTTGTTGTAGCTGTTGGAAAATTTCGTCTGGAGCTGTTGGTATGGATAAATCCTTGGCTATTACCTTGACTCCAATACCAAATTTTTGTTTGAAATCATCTGCAATTTCAGCGAGCTTTTGTCCGCTTCTGGCGACTAACACCAGATTGTAACCATCATGGGCAAATAATTTAGCCAATTCGTAGCCAATTCCACCAGATGCGCCAGTAATAAGAGCGGTTTGTTGTCGATTACCCTGGTATGTTCCGTTCATAAATTTCCTCCTAAGATAAGTCGTGAGTTATTTGTAACTCATGACTAATTGCTAACTACATAAAAAAGCCGAGATTTTCGCAAAAAAACTCAAGAAACTGCCTAGATGTCTAGATCATATGATCGCTACCAGATCAGAAAAACCAACCATAAGAATGTAGCCCTTTACCCAAGATATTCACTCCTAGATAACAAATCCACACCACAACAAAGCCTGTAGCAGCTAAAATTGCCGGACGACGTCCTTGCCAACCACGAGTAATGCGGGCGTGGAGATAGGCGGCGAAGACTAGCCAGGTGATGAAAGCCCAAGTTTCTTTGGGGTCCCAACTCCAGTAAGAACCCCAAGCTTCGTTCGCCCATACTGCACCAGCAATAATTCCAATTGTCAGCAGGGGAAAACCCAGCCCAATCACGCGGTAGCTGATATTGTCGAGAGTTTCGGCAAGGGTTAGGCGCTGTGGCGACAGGGGTTGAGAATTTGCGCTTTTGGCTGGTTTGCTGGCTTCTACCACAGAATCAAGTTTTTGGATTGGGGTAGTGAGTACCGCGATCGCAGCTGCGGTATTACCGTTATGATCGCTTGCAAAACGAGGGAATGCTTGACCAACACCTTCAGTGTCGGTGGTATTTTCCACAGCAGCGACTTGTGGTTGAGAAACTAGCTGACCGGTTTTGTGCAAGCGGTAACCACCAGTGCCAACAGAACTGCCTTGTAGTTGTATATTTTGACCGCCAGTAACGATTAAAAAGGCGATCGCCAGCAGCGAACCCACCATCAAAGCCGCATAACTGAGCATCATCACGCTGACGTGCATCATCAGCCAATTGGATTTGAGGGCTGGCACTAAGGGTTCTGCTATCTGCATTGATTCGGGCAAAGTTAATGCCGCAAATGCAGTAATGCCCATTGCCACAGGTGCCGTCACTACCCCCACAAGATGGCTACCACTCCTGTTTTCGGCAATCAGATGGATAGTTGTGATGCCCCAAGCCAAGAAAAATAATGATTCATAAAGATTACTTAAAGGGAAGTAACCTGCTTCTAGCCATCGCGCCCCTAGTAAAGTTGCAATACACAGGTTAGCGATCGCCATCCCTGCTGTCGATAACGTTGATAAATAAGGTATGCCTTTAAATACTGCCCCTACCCAATAAAGCAGCATAGTGATAAATAGGACGGAAAAAGTCCCATTATCCAACCAGTTTTGTAGTACTACCAGATCCATTTCATCTTTTCCTCGGTGGTTTACAGACTTAACAAAAAACCTTTTTTACCGTTATTTACAAGTTCATTCCCATAAATCCATAAAACGGATCGTTAACCCTTTGCTCAAGCCCTTCTATGTGTCCTGATATCCACAAATGAAGATGATTGGTAAATGCTGTGAACCCGACCTAGAGACTTTGTGCCATCTGTTCATACGCTAGCTTGGTGGATGGATGAACCCAGGCTTGTTCTGGTTCACAAGCCAAGCCTGGGAACAAATTTTTGGATGCTCTGCATCCAGACTACTTGTCTTAGAAAGTCTTCACAAACTCAATCAGCGCTCTCTTATCTTCATCGGAGAGTTCTGAGCCAAAAGTATGACCCTTATCTTCAATAAAGTCGGGAGACTTGTTTGCCCTTAAAAGCACCCGTCCAAGCTTACCCTTAAGTCCACCTTCAGGTTTCAAGTCCTTGAACAGGTTTACAAGATTGAGATCTGTGACCGCCTCTCTGGGATTGATGTTTGCCAGCAAGTTAACAGGCATCCCTTTAGGAACGGGAATTTTAATAATTCCCCGCTGAGAAAGCGCGAACGTGCTTTTCTGAGTTGTTCTGCTGATGATTCCCTCACGTTTGTCAGGCCACAGCAGTTTTTCCATCGCATCGTTGTAGGCATCTACACGTCCTTCAACTGATGGATCTTCGTTGTATTTTCCTAAAGCGTTGTTGTGAAGAAATGGTGCTGTTGCCCACACGCTTACAAGCGAAGGTGTGCGGTAGTATCCCACACCGCCAGAAGCCACCTCAAATTCGATGGGTTTGCTTTTGTCCAAGGGATTATCCAGGGTTAGTGTGCCTGGTGACGGCAGTTCCTTGTACGTCTTAGACGAGAACTGCTCCCAGATATGTCCTTTGGTTGCATTTGTCGCCAACGCACGACCCGCATTGGTGCCAATGAGTGTGACTGGGTAGCGCTTATCATCAGACAAGAAGTTGTGATCGAGGAAATCACTACTGAGGACAGACTCCAAGTACCACTGCTTCGCCTTTTCTGGGTCAACAGCGATTTCCGCAGGAGGCTGTTTGCTCGAATGACAGGTTGCACAACTCTGGGCAAAAACAATCTTACCGCGTTTGAGAACCTCCTCGTCCTTGGTCAGGAATGCTTCACCTCCAGGCGCTTGGGCTAGATGCATCGGCTCGATAGTTTTTAGGAATGCTTCCATATCTGGCATACGCGCTTCTGTGTTGTTCCAGTCTTCGCACTCCTTTCTCGCCTTTTCGATGTCAAAGGGTCGTTGCGGTTTTCTGCCCAACACAGCATCATGGAGACTCAGCCAGTAATCGCCGCACATACCGATGTTGACGTAGACGCGCAGTGACGCTTTTGCCACGCCTATAGAGTCCGCGCCATCCTTGAGGATGTGATTTACCTCTTGGGTTGAACCATCGTTCATCACCTCTGGGTGTTTGGGGCGATCGCCCAAATTAAAAATGGCGTTAACCACATTTGGGTTGTTGATGTGATCCGTGGCAATGCGAGAAGTGTCCGAGGTACCCGGTTTTTGTGTGTTAAGCACTTGCCATCTAAAATCATCTGGCTTGAGTTTGGCATCAAATAATGCGTTTTCCTTGATGTACTGGTTACCCAGCGCTGGCACCAAGTTTTCCCATTTCGGGTGTGCTGGGTCTTTGGGTGGCTTGAGAGGGTTAAAGGCTACGTGACAGATAGCACAGGACTGCCCAATTCGGTAAGGAGGCTCGATTTGTGAGTCTTGTTTATACTGTTCCACATCCCATTTTACAGGGTCGAAGTTCGGGTTCTTGAACTTACGCAACCCGATGATGCCAGTTGACTCCGGGTCCTTGCACTTATCCAACAACAAACCATACTCATCGGGCTCTGTTGCCTTTTCACATCCAGGATCGTTGACTGTGCCAAACTCCTCGAACCGCTTGTCACGATCTACAATATTGTTGTCAAGCAACCCCAGTAAATCCACTTCACCTTGCGTTCTTTTCGCTACATCACGGTAGTACTTATCGTTACCGCCGGTCCATAAGTACCAGGTGCAACGACCGCGATTCTCCGCCTCTGTCAGGTTTGGGTCAGGTGGCAGATATCCAATACCGTCACAGTTATTTGTGTACTCGGAGCCTGGTGTTTCATTGTATTCGCTCTCCACAGGTACAGATGTTTCACTATACTCGCTTGCTAGAGCTGTAGGTGTTCCATAAAAGCCGCAGACTATGCACAGAATCACGGTCAGGAGCATCAGACAGCCCGTACAAATTAGACGTGTCTTGTTCATAAAATTCTATTTTTGCAACACGGAAACCTTGCTATGTGTGTCTCACTTTTGCAGTGAGCCACCAATTCTTCAACATCAATTCACGACTTTCCGGAATTGTCTTCGGATATTTTTGTTAATTCAAAATGTACACTCATCATATACGAATTTACTGCACAAATCGATGCAAGGAAATTATTTTTTTTAGATTTGTCAAGTTTTTTTTGTAAAATATTGTAAATATTAAGTGTCGATAGTAGAGAGAAATTGCTATCTTTCTTGGTGTGCGATATTTATTGATTAAGTCGGACTGAAAAAAAATCCGGCTAAGTATAATTGACGAATTTAATTGAAGCATAAACAGAGTTACTCTGCCTAAATTTAACAAAAGATTGGCAATCTAATGAAGATAGAATTTTCACAGGCGCTTTGAATGAAACGCCAAAAAAAATTCACTTTTTTTAAGAATTCCTCTGTCGAGGTCACTCGTTTAACATAGAAGGCTCACCTGATTAACAGACAAAATTGCCAAAAGGCAGATTGCGTTTGGCTTTAACAGGTAATAGGTGTACTCTCAATTAACTTATGCAGTTGCTGGTTACAGCCTTAAAGCAAACGGTGGCTACCAGGGCAAACGCATCTAAAATCTGGATGCCTTACACAGTAAGGATTACATAAATTCATAACCATCAATATCAAATGGCTGAAACCCCTTTTGAGTGGGCATTTCAAAAATAAGATGCGTTTGCCCTGCGGTAGCTACAGGGGAACTGCATAAGTTCAAAACCCTGGCACCTACTTATTTAGTGAACACTTCTTGGAGGCAAGTACCCTGACTACTGACTGAACGCAGATAAATAATTTAAAATTCTGCCAATTCTCCCATTTTCAATTCAAAAGAGTCAAAACTAATGATGTAAAGCATCTTGGTTTCTTCCTGCATGCCAAGTTAATTCACAATAGCTGAAATCCAAAGAGCGTATTTGAAAAGTATTGCACCTTGATGTTATAGATAGGAATTTTTTTTACAGAGGTGAGCAATAGTTTCATGCAGAAAGCAGCCGACATTATGATGCCTGATTCTATTACAGAAGCCAGAAAATAAAAGAGAATAGAACATGGAAACAGACATTATCTTTGAGCCACTGAAATTTCGTAATCTCACCGTCAAAAACCGTATTTTTCGGTCTAGTATCTCCGGACGTTGGGATAACTATGATGGTTCAGGTACTCAGGCACGAATCAACTGGGAAGAAAAATTTGCTCGTGGTGGTGTAGGAGCAATTATTACTTCTTTTGTACCAGTTGCGATTCGGGGGCGAATTATGCCTAATTACGCCACGATTGACTGCGATGAGCGTATTCCTTTTTGGCAGAAAGTTGGCGAAAAAGTCCATGAGTATGACTGTAAATTAATTTTGCAACTGAGCCATTCTGGGCGTCAACAAGATATTGCTGGAGTGGAAAACCAGAACCTGAAAGCTTTAAGTTCCACAAACAAGACTGAGCCATTGCACGGATTTCGATGTCAAGCAATGACGCTTGAGGAAATTAAAGACACGATTCAACTTTTTGCTGATGGTGCTAGACGTGTCCGTGAAGCAGGGTTGGATGGTATTGAATTGCACAGCGCAAACGGGTATTTATTTACACAATTTCTTAGCTCAGGTATTAATGATCGCCAAGACGAATATGGCGGCTCTTTAGAGAATCGAGCGCGATTTTTGCTAGATGTGATCAGGGCAATCCGCAAGGAAGTGGGAAACGATTTTCACTTACAATTCAAAATTAGTGCGATCGACTATAACAACGCCGTAACTTTTTGGGAGAAACCAGGGAATACGCTCGCAGACTCTATCCAGATTTGTCAGTGGGCACAAGAGGCTGGAGTCGATGCCGTGCATGTGTCAACCGGGAGTTTGTTTCCTCATCCACTCAATCCAATCGGCGATTTTCGCTTTGAAATTATCAGGAAAACCTATGACACGATGCTGTCTAGTGGCATCTACACATTCCGTAACTATCTCTTGTTTCGATACTGGCTGTTAAGACCAATTTTCGCCTTTTTATGGAACCGGGTGAAAAAGGATTTACCTCCGCAGCCGTTTAGCGGTAACGAGGTAAAAGATGAAGAAATGAGGAAGCTATTAGAGGCTAATCAAGGAATAAATCTGGTTGTATCTCGTGAAATCAAAAAGCACGTCAATATCCCCGTTTTATGCACTGGTGGTTTTCAGCAAGCTTCTTACATTCGTAAGGCAATTAATGAAGCGTATTGCGATGGAGTGACAATTGCTCGTCCTTTGGTTGCTAACAACAACTTGGTTCACGATTTTGCTGCAGGAAAAGACCTTCCAGACAAACCCTGCACTTATTGCAACAAATGCCTGCTCAATGTCATGGAAAATCCTTTTGGTTGCTATGAACTGTCAAGGTTCGATGGCGACTACGAAGAGATGATGAGAGAAGTCATGTCAGTGTTTCACCCAACTCACCTTGAGCAGCAAGAATCCTCTAAGACTTCCGTACCACTTGGATAGCGTAGATGCATAGTAGAGACGTACCATGTTACATCTCTACATAAATTTGTCAGACATCACTTGCAAATAATCTCGACAATATAACAAGTCACATTCGCATGACCGAACAAACAAGCCAAACCCTACTCCCGACGCCGCCCAAAGCAATTTTCAAGCGTATTTGGGTTGTCATTGTGGGAGTTGTCGCAGTAGCTATCTTGTTCCTTTGGCCTATTTTATCCAACTCCCCAGTTGATTATGCCAACATTGAAGACCACTTTAAGTATGGTTCAATTGGTAGCGAACCGGTAAATGGCGTTCCCTACTGGATCTGGAAAGTTCTGCCAGAAGTCTTTCCGGATAAATTACCTGGTAAAGGTTATACCTCACTGGGATTTATTGAAGAGCAGGGGAAAGATTTGCCAATTGGTTTTTCCAAGCGCCGAGTATTTATTGACCGCGTTGGTTTGAATTGTGCTGTTTGTCATACAGGCACACTGCGTGAGACACCAAACAGCAAACGTGAAGTGATCACAACAATGCCTGCTAACGTGCTTAACCTAGAGGGATACATCAATTTCATATCAGCAGTAGCTACGGATGAGCGATTTACTGCTAACCGGATGCTACCAGAAATTGAAAAGATAAGTGGCGGTCTTAACCCGATCCAAAAATTAATTTATCGCTTCTTGGCGATACCCCAAACCAGAGACGCGCTGATTATTCAAGGGAGCCGACTTTCGTTCCTCAAAAATAATCCTGAATGGGGTCCAGGAAGAGTGGATACTTTTAATCCTTATAAAGCGCTTCAATTCCATTTCCCGATGGATAAATTGCGGGAGGATGAACTGATTGGCACTACTGATTTGCCCTCAGTCTGGAATCAAAAAGCCCGCGAGGGATTGCAGTTGCACTGGGATGGCGATAACACGTCAGTTGATGAACGTAATAAGAGTGCGGCATTAGGTGCTGGCGTCACACAAACAAGCATCGATTTGCCGAGAATTCAGCGAGTTGCAGATTGGCTTTGGGAACTACCACCACCAGTCTATCCCTACGAGGTTAACGAAACTAAAGCTGTGAAGGGAGAGCAGCTTTTTCAAAATAATTGTGCTAGCTGCCACGTTTTTGGTGGCTCACAAACAGGAAAAGTCGTACCAATACAAGAAATTGGTACAGATCCGCATCGCCTCGACTCATATACCTATGAAATGCTGTCTAACCAAAATACCCTTTATGCAAGTTATCCGTGGCGTTTCTCACATTTCCGCAAGACGAATGGCTATGCCAACGTGCCACTAGATGGCATCTGGTTACGCGCACCTTATCTGCACAATGGCTCAGTGCCAACTCTACGAGATTTACTTGAAGTTCCAGAGAAAAGACCAAAGGAATTTTATCGAGGTTACGACGTTTTCGACAAGGAAAAAGTGGGCTTCGTCTCCAATGTTTCTGAGGAAAACGACAAGAAATACTTTAAGTTCGACACTACAGTACCTGGGAATAGTAACAGCGGTCACTTGTACGGAACTGAACTTTCCCCAGAAGACAAAGATGCTCTGGTCGAGTACATGAAAAAGCTTTGAAATTTGTCACGAAGGTAAAAGGCATGAATACTTACGCTCAATGGTTTAGTCGAGTGACTTGGCTCGGCATTATCGCTAATATGTTTTTTGTCATTCCATCTTGCTTCTTTCCAGAGCAATTCCTCTCGTTGCTTGGGATGCACATACCTTTCCCCATCATTTGGGTTCGGGCTGCTGGGATGCTATTGTTTATCATCAGTGTTTTTTACATCCCTGGTGCAATTGATCCGTATCGATACCAAGCAAGCGCCTGGATTTCAATATTTCCCTCGCGAACTTTTGGCGCAACATTTTTCATGGCTGCGGTATTTTTGTTTGGTCAAGATAAGGGATTCCTTTCTATTGCCTTTGTAGACTTGTTCTTCGGATTCATTGAGGCAATTCTTCTGACTCTTGCCATGCGAAATCAAAACTCAATTGCTGAGGAACCCGTAAAGCAATTGATCTAAGTCATACCATTGCTAAGAAGTAAGAGAATGCTATGAACATATTCAAAGATAAATTAAGCAGAATTATCACAAGTGTTGTTCTCATTGTTCTGCTTTTAGTTGGAGGGGTTGTCTATGTTGGATGGTACAACCTTTTCCGAGAAGTTCCCACATATTACGAGTCAGCCGAAGAACACTTTAAATACGGTTCTATCGGTACAGAACAGCCGCAAGGTGTACCTTATTGGATTTGGCTAGTGTTGCCGCGAATCTTTCCCGACAAACTGCCAGGAGCGGGTGGCTATACTTCCCTGGGAATAACATGGGAGGAAGGTAAAGAAACGCCAGTTGGCTTTACCAAAAAAACAATTGGCTTTCCGCGTGTCGGTATAACTTGTGCTGTTTGCCACTCTGCTACATATCGAAAAACACAAAAAGATAAACCAACAATAGTTGCCGCTGGTCCTTCGAGTAAATTTAACCTTCAAGGCTATATTCGCTTTTTAGGTGATGCTGCTAGTGACTCCAGATTTACAGCAGATTATATCCTTGACGAAATCAAATATAACCATGAGTTTTCCTGGTTGGAGAAACTGCTTTATCGCTATCTCATTATTCCTCAAACTAGAAAAGCACTGGTGCAACAAAAAGAAGACTTTGATTGGATGGATTCTCGTCCCAACTGGGGTCCTGGTCGCATCGATCCATTTAACCCCGTCAAATTCAACACCTTAAAATTACCCAAAGATGACACAATTGGCAACTCCGATATGATGCCAATATGGAATCAAAAAATGCACAAAAACTTTGCGCTGCATTGGGATGGTTTAGAAACTTCATTGACGGAAACTGTTAACACTGGCGCAATTGGTGACGGTGCGACTAAAAAGTCACTTCCTGTAGCTGATTTGCAACGGGTAGAAGGTTTTATTACACAACTTGCGCCTCCCAAATATCCCTTTGCTGTCGATGAGAAATTGACAGAAAAAGGAAGTCAAGTTTTTGCCAACACCTGTGCATCTTGTCACGCTTTTGGTGGCGAAAGGACAGGAACAGTAATTCCTGTGGAAGAGGTGGGAACTGACCGTCACCGCTTAGATATGTGGACGCAACAAGCTGCAGAGACTTACAACAACTTTGCTGAAGGCTACTCCTGGGACTTTGACAACCTGCGTAAGACAAATGGCTATCTATCTGTGTCTCTCGATGGACTTTGGTTAAGAGCCCCATATCTACATAACGGTTCAGTGCCATCGGTACAAGACTTGTTAGAAAAACCAGAAAATCGTCCCAAAGTTTTCTACCGGGGATACGATGTCTACAATCCAGAAAAAGTGGGCTTCGTTTCTGAGGGTTCCGAAGCTGAACGTGTTGGTTTTAAATACGATACGACCGTTACTGCCAATTCAAATCAGGGACATATTTATGGAACTGAATTGTCTGGTGACGACAAAAAAGCATTAATCGAATACTTGAAAACATTATAAAAGGGTGCTGCAATGGCTACTGATTATATTCTGTTCATACACGGCGTGAATACCCGCGATAGGCGTGAACAACCTCAATATGCCGATCAACTTTTCCAACGCCTCCAAGAAAGTGCCTCTAATAACGAACGAGAACTCAAAAAGATAGCTCTCTACTGGGGTGATGTTAATAAAGAAGCAGAGGAAAATCTCCTCAAACAACTCCAAGCATCACCCTTTTGGGAACATATCTGGTTTAAAGCATTTCGCGAACAGCAACTTCTCCAGTTTGCTGGAGATGCTGCACTCTACATTAGCCGTCAGGTAGGCTCCAAGGTTGTTAAAGAGCTCAAGAAACAGACAGATGGGTTAAACAATTCTCAGTCAGATGACCGCCTGCACTTAGTGACACACAGTTGGGGAACTGTGATCCTATTTGACATATTGTTTGCTGGTCGCTGGGACAATCCGGAAGTACCTGGTCATGATGCTGTTATGGCAATTCGCGATTGTATCTATGGCTTGTCTGGGAAAGATCCTAATCCGCATCAGGGCGTTCAAATTAGCAGTATTCACACTATGGGTTCACCTGTTGCAATCTTCACCCTGACTAATGTAATACCAGGTAGAGATGGTCCCGATTCACCCAGCACTCACGACATTACACCCCAACTACAGAAGCTACTGGAGTCCCTGCACGCGAGGCGAAATGGAAAGAAGCTACCTTGGAGGAATTACATTCATGCTGGCGATCCGATCGCATACCCACTTAAAGAAGTGATAACCAACCTAGTGGACGGTCAGACAAAATACTTAGATATTCAAGATCTGATGACGCATGAATCAGGATTGCTTGAATCTGTGACTGCACAATCAGTTTTCGCCCTGCTGCATGGCGGTGAGGCCCATGGCAGCTACTTCTCTAGTGACAAAGTGGTTCAAGAAATCTCCAATGTTGTGAACATAGAAACGCCTGCATTTCATCAACCCTAGCATCAGGCACGGTTTTTACTAAAAAGTCCAGTAGCTACTTCGGTACAGACATAGGGAGTTGTGTACCGAAACGACTTTTTCAGTCAAAAAGTTTACTATCTTAACATAGAGATTACCATGAAACCCTACTTACCCCAACATGACCCAAATCCTGAAGCTCGGAGAAATTGGCTGGAACAAAACCGAGAAGACTACAAATTTGACCACAATTATTTGGCTCCCATACCAATACTTGATAAGGTGCCTCATAAAGAACTCTTCTCGCCGCAATATACCGCTAAGCGCTTAGCAAGTATGGCGGATCTCGTACCCAATATGCTTGCTGCCAAAGCCAGAAATTTCTTCGATCCACTGGATGAATTGGAAGAATATGAAGCCCTGTTGTCGATATTACCAAAGCCCTCTGTCATAAAAAATTACAAAACAGATTCGTGTTTCGCCGAGCAAAGACTCTCTGGGGCAAACCCGATGGCAATGCACAGGATTGACGAGCTACCAGAAAAATTCCCTGTGACAAACGACCACTTTCAAAAAGCTGTAGGTGCAGAACACAATTTGGAGGCGGCACTCAAAGAAGGCAAACTCTATTTATTAGATTATCCTTTGCTATTTGACATTAAAGGCGGTACCTACCAGAACATTAAAAAGTACCTTCCCAAGCCGCAGGCTCTATTTTACTGGCAAAGCAATGGCAATAAAAATAGTGGTTCTCTGGTGCCTATCGCCATTCAGATCCATAATGATACTGGTGGAGATAGCCTGATTTACACACCAGATGACCCCCATTTAGATTGGTTTTTGGCAAAAACCTGCGTACAAATTGCTGATGCCAACCATCAGGAATTGGGTAGCCATTTTGCACGTACTCATGCAGTCATGGCTCCATTTGCAATTGTCACTGCTCGACAGTTGGGAGAAAACCATCCCCTCGCCTTACTTCTGAAACCCCACTTCCGATTCATGCTCTATGATAACGATTTGGGACGTACTCACTTTTTACAAGCAGGAGGTCCGGTTGATGAGTTTATGGCAGGTACGTTGCAGGAGTCTCTTGGTTTCGTTGCCAAAGCCTACGAAGAATGGAGTTTAGACAATGCTGTCTTCCCGACGGAAGTGAAGAATCGCAAAATGGATGATCCAGACATTTTGCCGCACTATCCTTTCCGGGACGACGGGATGTTACTCTGGGATGCGGTCAAAAAGTTTGTGACTGAATACTTGCAACTCTATTACAAAACTCCCCAAGACTTGAGCGAGGATTATGAATTGCAAAATTGGGCGAGAGAATTGGCTGCCCAAGATGGTGGTTGTGTCAAGGGGATGCCAGAGAAAATTGAGACCATAGAGCAACTCATTCATGTTGTGACTGTAGTCGTCTTCACCTGCGCTCCTCTCCACTCGGCTTTGAATTTTTCCCAGTACGAATACATGGCTTTCGTACCCAATATGCCTTATGCAGCCTATTACCCCGTTCCAGAAACAAAGGGTGTGGATATGCAGACTATCATGAAGATGCTTCCACCTTTTAAGCAAGCTGCTGATCAGGTGATGTGGTCGGATATTTTGACATCCTTCCATTACGACAAATTGGGTCACTATGATGAAGAATTTGCCAACCCAATGGCTCAGGCAATTCTTTTGCAGTTCCAACAAAATTTGCATGAAGTGGAACGACAAATAGAAATCAAAAATCAATCTCGTCCAATACCATATAACTACCTCAAGCCTTCTGAAATTATTAATAGCATCAATACTTGAGTTGGTTTTGAGTTAGCAACTACCAAAAACAAGGATGAAAAAATGTCAAATCACCAAGTGACTGTTACCGCTCGCATGAAGGTTAAGCAGGGTCTGGAGGACAGATTCAAGCAGGAACTTCAAACCGTAATCGCGACTACTCGTTCTGAGAATGGATGTATTAATTATGATTTGCATCAATCTGTTGATAATCCATCGCTATTTATGCTGCACGAAAACTGGATCAGCAAGGACATTTTGGAGCAGCACCTAGAAATGCCGTACATCAAAGCCTTGTCAGAAAAAGCAGCAGAATTTTTGGTTGAACCTCCTGAAGTCCTCTTATGGCAGCAGGTTGTTCATAACGGCTAGCTCACTCACTCTTGAGGGCTTGGCAGCTCTAAAAATTCAAGCAGACAGGCTGCAAAGCCTGTCTCACACTTGACGCCCATTCCACAAATGTGCAATGCCATCGAATATATAGCATTCTTAAGGAAAGATAGTATAAAAATGATGACATCAAGGGTCTTACTATACGGTGCAACTGGCTACGCTGGAAAACTCATTGCTGCATCAGCTAAAAGTAACGGTCTAGAATTAATTTTGGCAGGACGAAATCAGAGTTCACTGGCAGCAGCAGCCGATAAACTAAGTCTGGACTTTCGAGTTGTTGGCTTAGACGATCCAAATGCGATCGCTCGCTCTATCGCGGATGTCAAAGCTGTGCTGAATTGCGCCGGACCCTTTTCAAAAACCGCAAAGCCGCTTGTAGACGCCTGTGTGCAAACCAAAACCCATTATTTAGACATAGCTGGAGAAGTGCCGGAATTTGAGGCTTTAGCTGCACGAGACACTGAGGCTAAAAATGCAGGAGTCATGCTTATGCCTGGCGTGGGGTTTGGAGTTGTCCCAACCGACTGTTTAGCTGTTTACCTCAAACATCAGTTACCGACAGCCAATCGACTGATATTAGCTTATGAAACACAGGGCGGTGTATCTCAGGGAACAGCAAATACAGTTCTGCCCAACTTACATGTGATGGGTGTGGTGAGAAAAGAAGGTCAACTCATCCCCGCTCGACCAGCGTGGAAAAGTCGCAAAATTGATTTTGGTTCTGGTGTGATCGTTGCAGTCAGCAACCCTTGGCGAGCCGATATTTTGACCGCGTTCCACAGTACCGGCATTCCCAATATTGAGGTATACACAGTGTTTCCAACTCCTGTGCGTCTACTCATGCAAATGAGTCAGTATTTGGGATGGTTATTTAGCTCATCGTTGTTCCAAAGCGCTTTAGCACGACTGATTCAAACTTTACCCCCCGGACCAAGTGCGGCAGAACGAGCAAGGGGTACGACAAGAGTCATTGGCGTTGTCGAAGACGAAAGCGGTCAAAAAGTGACGGCAAAGCTGGAAGGTCCCGAAGCCTACGATTTTACTGCGTTAGCTGCTGTGGCAATTATGAAACGCATAGTCCAAGGCGAAGCTCAGGCAGGATTCCAAACTCCCGCCTCCGTTTATGGGGCGGATTTGGTGCTGGAGATTCCGGGAGTCATGCGGTTTTGAGGGAATTGACTCTGAAACTGAAGTTCCCCCCAAGTAAAAAGCGCGCTGATGCTTAGCTAGAGCGGCTTTCAAAATTTTCTTCAACCGCTTTACGCCCTTACAAATTGTCAAAGGGGCGTGGCGTCGCGAGAATGAGGCGTTGAACCCGATTTTTTAGCTTACCATTGATGTGCCTTTAGTTCCAGCGTGTACATGGGTACAGTATATGAAGTATCAATTCCTGATTTTATTGTGCAGTAAGGCACGCGAGCTTTTTTAGTACATTCGCACTGGGGAACTTCAGCTTAAATATTTAAGATTTTACAAACAAAAAAAGCAGGCTTCTTTTGGTCACAAGCAAAGAAACCTGGCTTTTTAGTCATATTTTACTCATAAATGAAATTTTTCCTTCACGCTGTTACAGGTAATACCTGACAGTGCTGACAACTCGACTTTTCTTAGCTCTTAAAGCTGTCTTCAAGAACAAAGTTGTTTGGTTGTGCAAAAGTCCTTCCCACCAATTGCGAGTCACAAAAGCAGGAATAATAACTGTTGTGTAAGTACCAGGATGACGCTCTTCAAACTGACTAACAAATTCGACAATTGGAGATATCACAGAGCGATAGGGTGATTCGATAATGACTAAGGGAATATCTGCCTCCAATTGTTTCCATTGTTCTTTGAGTTTTTCTCCCCCTGTAGAACCAACATCTACGTGAACTGCAACAATTTCATCAGCAATCGTGCGTGCGTAGTCCAAAGCCTCTACAGTTCCCAGATTCAGTTGTCCTACCACAACCACCGCCGGGTGAGTGACAACTTCGGGTTTAGGTCTGGGAGTATAACTGCGAGGCGGTAATCCCTCAATACTAAGACGTTGGGTTACGTATTGATAGTGGCGGTGAATGGCTAAAAATATGGCGACAACCACAGGAATTGCCACCACCACTAACCAAGCTCCGCCCATGAACTTGGTTGATATGATGACACCTAGAACCACAGCTGTCGCAAGAGCTCCCAAACCATTCATCAAAGCACTGGCTTGCCAACCGGGTGTACGTTCATGGAACCACCGGCGTACCATTCCAGCTTGGGATAGGGTAAAGGAAGTAAACACACCCACCGCGTACAGGGGAATAACGGCGTTTACGTCTCCTTTGAAGATAATCACCAAGATAGCCGCACAGAGGCTGAGGAGAATGATGCCGTTGGAATAAACTAGGCGATCGCCCAATAGTGATAATTGTCGCGGCAAAAATCCATCTCGCGCCAAGAAGTAACAAAGTCTGGGAAAGTCTGCATAGCTGGTATTGGCAGCTAAAAGTAAGATGAGCAGCGTGACAACTTGGACAAAAAAGTAAAATGGTCCATTCCCCAAAATTAATCTACCCAACTGAGAAACGACTGTTTGCCCGTGTTCCGGAACAACGTGATAAATGTTGGATACGTAGGTGATTCCCACAAACATGAGTCCCAGAATACCGCCTAAGTAGAGCAATGTCAGGCGAGCATTTTTCCACTCTGGTTCCTTAAAAGCCAACACCCCATCGGATATGGCTTCCACTCCTGTAAGCGCCGTACATCCGGCAGAAAAAGCTCTCAAAATGAAAAACAAACTGAGTCCTTCTTTAACAGGGATGCTGGGATATTCTGTGGCAACTTGTCCCGTAGCGTATTTAAACAAACCAAGGGCAATCAGCACAAAAATACTGGCAATAAAGGCATAAGTAGGAATCATGAATATTCTGCCTGATTCCTTTACACCTCGAAGATTTGCCAGCGTCAACAAGAAAATAAAAATCAAGCAAAGGCTGACTGTGAAGGGTTGCAGCGCTGGGAATGCTGAAGTGAGGGCGGCTGTACCCGCAGATATACTGACGGTGACTGTCAAAATATAGTCAATCATCAGCGAACCCCCTGCCACCAGTCCAGGATATAGACCAAGGTTTTCTCTGGCAACAATATACGAGCCACCGCCTTTGGGATAAGCTCGAATGGTTTGTCGATAAGAAAGCACGACTATTGCTAGGAGGACCATAATTGCTACAGCAATAGGCAGAGACAAACCTAGGGCACTACTTCCCGCTGCCACTAAAATCAGCAGAATCTCTTCTGTAGCGTAAGCAACCGAGGAGAGAGCATCGGATGAAAGAACCGCCAAGGCAGTGGCGTTACTCAATCTTTCTTCAGCGTGAGCGCTTGTGGGTAAAGTTTTACCGAGTAAAAATTGCTTAATTTGTGGGTAGAGGGACATACAGGGTCCACCTGGCAACGATTTTTGTCATTGCTCTGTAGATATAAACATTAACTACTGAGCATGGAATATTGCAATTTTGCCAGATTAATCACCATTTAATTTTAAATTTTACAGTAGAGGGAGCTGAGTATCTCTACCGCCTACCGACAGATGATTTTGAAACTCCTGCTCATGAGCTGCTGCTTCTAGGCATACTTCCACATCATTCGCTAAGAGATTGTGCGCTGCTTCCAGCATTGATGCTGCGATGTCCTTGAGGTCTTCGCGGTTGTTCAAATATGTTTTCAACGCTTCCATTGGGTCGATGCTGTTACTGGCGCTCAATTCCGGAATGCGGGGTCGAGCCAACTGGCTGACCAATTCTGGTTGAATGGTGTAGGTATGCGCTGGACTTAAAGCACTATGCACCTCGGAGCTATCAATTAAATCCAACTGCTCTGAGCGAAGTTTGTAAATCAGCCGCACGACCGCATCTTGGATATCGCGTTTGGCTAAGGCTTTCATGATTGCCGCCTGTGGGTCTTCAACCTTAGAGACATCCACCTCAATTGTATGAAAAGCCCGCACTGGCAAAGGACAAAATTCCCATTGGACGCGACCTTTCTCCAGTTCTACCATCACATAGCCTTTGTCTTCCTTTTCTTCGCTAAAATCCACCCGTTCAATACTCCCTGGATAAATCACTGGCGGATCATTAGATTTATTCAGGTTTTGATGGCGATGAACGTGTCCCAGCCCTACATAGTCAAAGCTCTGTCGCGTCAGCAAAGATAGGGGAAGCGTAAAACCTTTACCAACTGCTAAAAAGCGTTCGGCTCCCAAGCTAGCATTGTCCGTCATCAAGTGACCCAAAAGAACAGTGGGCACGTTGGGGTCAAGGCGGCGAATTTCTCCTTCTAGGACAATCCGCAGACGTTCAGTAAGCAGTTGGTTGACTTCAACCATAGATAAACTTTCGGTTTCCTGGCGAGTCATCAAAGTGGAACGGGTTAGCCAAGGGAGCGTGATCACCTGCACGCTTCCATTACGGGTATGGATGCTGTGAGTGGTTAAAGTATCACCTACAACAACTCCCGGAACTCCCAAGGCGCGGTAAATACATAGACTGGCTCCACCTTGTCCTTGGGAATGTTGGTCGTGGTTCCCCACCAACAGCACTGTGGGGATATTTGCATCTACAAGGCGGCGAAACTGACCAGCAAAGGCTTCTTGTACGTAGGGCGGCGGTGTCGCATCTGGAAAAGCATCACCGCCAAATAGAACCAAATCTACTGGTTCTGCTAGCGCTCGGTCAATACATTTGGACAGGCTATTGACAAAATCCTCCAATCGTGTATTTAATCCAGTTTCGGGATTGATGCGTCCGTGGGAGAAACCGCTTCCCATGTGGATGTCGGAGAGGTGGAGGATTTTAATCATAAGGGAATCGGGGAGTCGTGGAGGAAACTAGTTTGTCTCCCCATTATTTTATATCTGTTTATATCTGTGACGATAAAGATGGAATTGAATTAAGGCTGTCTGGATACCATGCATAGTTTTTCATGTCGCTTGGCCATGATACTTCATCTGGTGTAGCAATTTCTAGGGTGCTGGAATTGAGTTTGTTATATAAGCCGACAAAATCACCAACTTGAATCTGATTTTTTTCAAAGGTTTGCCGAAGAAGTTCGATTGTAAACATCATGTTATGGGCTTCAAAGCTGCCTTGAGGAAACAAACGCGGAAATATCAGAAACTTTATATCGTCTCGTTTTTGCTTAATAGCTCTTTGGGGTGTCATTCCAAATTTCTCTGGTAATAGATCGCCTTGAATGAAAACCATAATGTAATTTGGACCTCGTACCCATTTTCGATAGCCGTTTCCGAAGGTGAAGACATTGATAAGTTGACTAGTGCGCTGCTGCCACTTCTGTTCTTGAATTCGTCGTTCTGTAAAGTCAAACACCCTAGCGCGTCCACTGATAAAGTTTCTTTTAGCAACCTTAATAGCTCTAGCCAAGAAAATTGTTCCGAGACTATCGCCTGATATATTGAGAGCTACCCTGTTGTTTACGGCATAAGTAATCAAAGTTGCCGCATTTTCAATGACTGGACTACCAGATAAACCTAGATAGTCAAGAACTGCATTAATCCAGTCAAGGTATCGGTTAATGAAAGCGATAATTGGACGTTTTTTAAGAAAAGTGGAGTTGTTCATATTGGCGATGCCAGTTAAGAGAGTAGTAGCATACCTACGGCTCCTTTTTGAAGATTCTGACTCACGTTGTCCCAGCCCAGAGATAAATATTGCAAAAAGTTCGCGCTTATCGTTTTCTGGATAATAGACGATGTCAGATGCAATCGTGGTGATTGGGTCAGGTGATCCCATCACCGAGTCAAAATCAAAAACCTCTTCGCTGCCTGGGTTTTGAAATTGTCCATCAAATTTTTTATCAGGGAATAGAGCTTCAAGAGGCCAGCGCCACCAGGGAGATACGATTTGTTTTGCCTTATCTGATCTCTTCATACAAGATCTTCCTAAAGTACTGGATTTTACACTAAAAAGTGCAAGCGTGAGAAAAGCTATGTATTTGTACAAGTATAAAAAGAAAAGGAGCCTGTGTTTGAAACAGACCCCCCGGACGGTTAGTCAGAGAAGCATTACCCTTGTGACCTCAATAACGATCGACGCAATATTGTATTAAAGATTAAAGAATATTTACGTAAGTTAGGGTTGCAAGCGACAAAAGTCCAGAAGCGATCGCTCTAATTCATACTTCAATGATGCAACGACCCTTGCCACCAATTGATGCAGCAACAGAGGGTGAATTAGCAGATTTGGAACAGCTTTTTCACAAAGATACTCGTTAAACTTGCTTAGAAATTGTTTTATCTAACCGCACAGGCGCAGAGTAAGCTGACGAGGAGAGAGGGCGAGGGGGAGAGTTAAGGGAAATTCTTCTTTTCCTCCACTCCCCACTCCCTACTCCCTCTTAAATATGAATTCCACACTCAGTCTTACCAGTTCCCCGCCAACGTCCAGCGCGTTCATCTTCACCTTCGCCTACGGTCGTCGTGATGGGTTCATCGCCAATGCTGGGATAACCTTGGTCATGCAATGGGTTGTAAATCACGCCGTGTTCAGCTACATACTCCCAGCTTTTTTCGCGTGTCCAGTTAGCTAGGGGATTGATTTTTAGGCGGTTGTTGCTATCTAGTTCAAATACCGGCATATTGGCACGGGTGACGGCTTGATCGCGGCGACGTCCAGTGATCCAAGCGATAGTTTCGAGTTCAGCTAAACCCCGTTGCAACGGTTCAATTTTGGTGAGTTCGTGGAATTTGGCAATATCTTTGTCCCAAAGTGCTTCACCGTATTTTGCGGCAAAGGCTTCGCGAGTGTCTACATCTGGAGTTTTGTAAACTTTCAAATCCAGATTGTAAACTTCTTTAGCCTTAGCAACCAGTTCTAGAGTTTGGGGAAAGTGGTGCAGTGTTTCGAGAAATACCACAGGGACTGGGTGCTTAAGGTCACGGTAGAAAATATCAGTGATTATTAAGTCATCTACGTTAAAGGCGCTAGTTTGCACCAGTCCAGTAGGAATATTCTCGACAGACCATGCCAGTATCTCTCTTGGTTGGGCAGTCTCAAATTTCTGATTGAGTTGCTCTAAGTCAAAACTGGCGTTTTCCGGTGTAATTGCTGTCGAAGCAGTCATTAATTATTCTCCAGTCCAATAAATTCCTTGCTTGATTAAAGTTAATTTTACACTACAAAGGCACATAGATCGGTCGGAATTCTGTAATTCGCATATTCGGGAACCATTGCCAAGAGGGCGGGATTCGGGGAAAACTCCAGGTTCTTTTTGAGGGGCGTGCAAGTGGCGTGCGACTGCCGATTGCGCGGAGCGCAGTGCCCAAAGGGCAATCAGCAATGAGGAGGAATGGAGAAGTCGGCAACTTAAATGTACAACAAGCTATTTACAAAAGTTTATACTTGAGGCAACTTTACCAAGGTATCTATCTTCAGGTAAGTAAATACTATTGTATTTAATAAGATTATTTACCGTTGTTTAATTTTTACTATGTTTCTATTTATATATATGGCGATACTGATATTGTTAGTAGAATCCTTAAAATTAAAGAATTCGACAAATGAACGATTCCAAAACTCCAAATTCATTGAGCCAGTCTATAGTTATGGGCGCTTTGGTCATGCTAACCAGTGCTGGTGTTATCACTATCATGAATTTGTTCTAGGGCAACAACTGCAATTTTTAGCAAAATAACTTTACAAAACCCCTCTCAATACTGAGAGGGGTTTTTACATTGGGTTGAGTACTGTACTAGAGGGTTAAAACAAATGCGAATCATCTTATATAGCAAGCCGGGTTGCCATTTGTGTGAGGGCTTGCAGGAAAAGCTCGAACAGATACAAAATCTCAAGTTTGAGCTAGAGAACCGGGATATTACGACTCGTGAAGATTGGTTTCAAGCTTATCAATACGAGGTACCAGTGCTTTTTCTAGTACACCGCAGAGGTACAGAGGGTACACAGGACGAAGCAAAGGAGCTACCCTTGCCCCGTCCCTCTCCTAGAGCAACGGTACAGCAGTTGGAGAATATGCTTGCGAAGTATTTCTGACTAAAGTATAAGCAATTATACAATGTCTCCACTTGCTCTGTATGGTTTCAATTTATTCTTCCCCAGAGAGCGAGCCTGTTTTATTTGTACATAAAAAAGCGCTTGAGACTTTCTTCACCCCAGCGCTTCTTCTGTATAAAGCTATACCAAATCACCGCTTTGATGCAACATTTGAAACCCGCAACATTCTGTCGGTGAGACGAATTGCGAATATAAGCTGTGGCAAACATATCGTGAAATGGTATCACTCCTTGCACTAATAAAGAATATCTCTTCTAGAATGAAACGCGGAATCTGGTGAGTGACAGTTTGCCAACTGACCCTAGTAGATGAGTTGCTAATTTAGCAATCATTACGGAATTGACTTCTGATACTTTTTTTGACATGAAAGTCAAGAAAATTATGAAACCCTACTGAAAGAATTTTATCTGCAAAATTCAAATTATTTTCAATTTTCAATTTTTAATTTATAACTTTTTTTTCCGTATTTATGTGTCTGTGTTAACCTATTAATTTCAACTTGACATTCGTCATAGTAATTTATGACTGGAGAGCGGGAGGATTTCAGGGTAGACTAAATGCAAATTTTCGTTCCTGGGCGTCTTTGTCTGTTTGGTGAACACAGCGATTGGGCGGGAGAATATCGTCGTCACAATCCTGAGGTTAAGGTAGGCTACACGCTGCTTGTGGGTACCAATCAGGGGCTTTATGCTAGGGTGAAGCCTCATCCAACTCAGCTTGTTCTTCACGCCTCTCTCAGTGATGGAAGCCGTGAAACCCTGACTTTGCCAATCGAAAAGGAGGTTTTACTATCCGAAGCCAAAAAGGGTGGTTTTTGCAGTTATGCGGCTGGCGTTGCTTACCAATTTCTCGCTAGCTTTCCTGTCGCTGGGCTGGAGATTGACAATTACCTGACAGATTTACCAATTCAGAAAGGGCTATCGTCCAGTGCTGCGATTTGTGTACTGGTAGCCCGGTCATTCAATCAGGTGTATGACTTAAAGATGACTCTCCAGGAGGAAATGGAGTTTGCATATCTCGGCGAGATTACTACGCCTTCCCGATGTGGGCGGATGGATCAGGCGTGTGCCTACGGTAATCGTCCTATTGCTATGATATTTGATGGCGATTGCCCAAGGGGCACAGGCATTGCCAATCGCACTCATATCATAGAGTTAAAGGTACCGAAGGATTTATTCTTTGTAATTGTGGATCTCGGTGCTAGCAAAAATACTCAAAAAATTCTCACTCAACTCAATGAGTGTTATCCCTTCGCTACCAACGAAGTCCAAGCGAATGTACAGAAATATCTCAGTTCCATCAGCTATCAAATAACGCAAGCAGCGGTTGATGCTTTACAAAAAGGCGACGCTGAACAACTTGGTATTCTTATGAAACAAGCACAGGCAGAATTTGACAAACATTTGATACCCGCTTGTCCAGAAGAGTTAACTGCTCCCGTACTGCACCAACTTCTTGAGTATGAACTCATCCAACCTTATATTTTAGGTGGCAAGGGCGTGGGTTCACAAGGAGATGGCACTGCACAGTTTATTGTCAAAGACGCAGAAAGCCAACAAAAAGTCATCGAAATCATTGAGCAGAATTTTCCACAAATGCAATGTTTAAAACTGACAATTTATGCAACAAAATAAGGTAAGGAAAGCTGTGATTCCAGCGGCTGGCTTCGGGACTCGATTATTTCCAGCCACCAAAGTTGTTAAAAAAGAACTTTTCCCGATTATTGATAAAGATGGCAGGGCAAAACCTGTGATTCTGGCAATTGTTGAAGAAGCGATGAGTGCCGGAATCGAAGAAGTTGGGATTGTGGTGCAACCAGGAGATAAAGAAATTTTTGCAGATTTTTTTAAAAGTCCACCTAAAAAAGAACTTTTCAACAAACTTTCCCCCCAAAATCAAGAATACAGCAAATATCTTCAAGAACTAGGCAGCAGAATCACAATTTTGACGCAGGAAGAACAAGAAGGCTACGGTCATGCTGTTTTCTGTGCCAAGGAATGGGTGAAAAATGAGCCATTTTTGCTCATGCTAGGTGACCACGTTTACTCATCAGACATTGAAAAATCCTGTGCTAGTCAAGTTATAGACGTTTACGAACAAGTCAATCAAAGCGTTCTTGGGTTGACAGTTATGCCAGCAGAAATTCTCCATCAAGCTGGCTGTGTTACAGGAATTTGGCAATCATTCAATTCGCTTCTTTCACTTACACAAGTTTACGAAAAACCCTCCATTGAGTATGCTCGTCAATATTTGCATACAGAGGGAATGAAAGATGATGAGTTTCTCTGTATGTTTGGGTTGTATGTACTGACACCGAAAATATTTGATTTTTTGGCAGAACACATTCATCAAAACTTTCGAGAACGAGGAGAATTTCAGTTAACATCTTGTTTGGATAGATTGCGTGAAGAAGACGGAATGACAGGATATCTTGTGAAAGGAAAGTGTTTTGACACAGGATTGCCAGATACCTATCGGCAGACAATGATTGATTTTAGAATTTAGATGTTTGGCGTTAGATTTCTTGCAAAAATCGGTCTAGGGCTATTAGGAACCGCAGATGCACCCATATATATGCAGGTAATTTATCTGTGTACATCTGTGGTTTCATATTCAAATTTCCTCGCTGTGCGTTGTTGACGTACTTACTTGACAGCGCCAGCAGGTACAGATGCAAATCTAGCGTATCGCTGTAAGTAGAATTCCTTAGAATTGGCGATCGCCTTCACAGATTCGCGTTCTTTCAGTGCATGCTTCCATTGCCGTAACCGGGTTAATTCAGATGGTAACTGAAAACCACGATATTCTTTAATAACAGCCAAACGCTCAAACCAAGGGTAATATGTGAGGTCACTCGCTTCTCAAACATTCACGCATTCGCTCATTCAAAATTCAAAATTTAATTAGTGGGAGCGGGTGTACCGCCACTGTCTTATTGACCACCAATATCATTGCATATGGTGGGGGCTTGTACCCAGAATTAATCAATTCAAAATTATTCTTCCGGATTGAACGCGTGAACGCGTGAACGCGTGAATTCAAAAAAGGTCAACGAGACTGATAGATTCACCAAACCAGTAAGAACCATCACCAGACAGTTTTGCTAAGGCACGGAAAACTGAATTTTGTTCCCCACCCGCCACGAGCGATCGCTCACCTGGAACGTCTCGAAGTGCAAAGTAGGGGATGTAGTTTGACGCACGGAGGAAAACTACATCTGTGTTTTTAAGGGGCGGATGAAATCCGACTTCTTCGGACTTTAGTCCTTTGTTTCTTTTTCAATGTATTGTCTAACTGCTTCTCTAATCAACTCGTTTATAGACCTCTCTTTTTGTTTGCTTAGCTTTACCAACTCTTCATACTCTTCTTTGGAGAACCTTGCGCTAAATCTACTCATGATATAAAATCTATGTTATATTGATGTCATGGTAACACAAGAATGAAAAACTCCAAAAAACAAACGTGATGCCATGCCTACCCTCACAAATGAAGATATGGGGTTGTACTGAGAAGTCCTTTTTAGGAGCCTGCGGTGCGTAAAATCTTCTCAGTAGCGGAGACGCTGCGCGAACAGGGTTGGAAGGAAGGAAAGTGCCGTACAGCCCTGAGCTTGTCGAAGGGTCGAGGCGGGTAGGGCTGTCTTACCCTCGTCAGCGTGTTTTACAAAAAACATGAGACAACGTTGCGGTGAGACAGGGCTCTTGGTAGGGTTTCCCTCGTGCCGGCTCTGCGAACCCGAAGGGAGTGTGGCGCCTATCCCAGGTCGCAACAACAGTCTAGAATCCACGTTTTTCAAAGCGTGGAGAGCTCAAAGGTTATAGCCCTCTATAGAATTGCAAGCGACCTGTGCCAATATATTGACCATCGGTCTGCTGTGCAGGGGCAAATGCTGTGAGTTGAAATATATAGACGCCATCGTAGCTAGGATTGCGGAAAGGTTTCAGACCAATAGTGACCGTTTTACCTGGTGGAATTGGTTGGTCAAAGGTCACTGTAACAGTATTTTTTTGGCTATCATTGCTGGCTAGTTGGATTGGTAACTTTTGTCCTTTACGATCAGGAGTTCCCTCAAAGGCACGACTCTCTTGTGCATCGTAACGAATACGTTCAAGACCTTGTCTTTGAGTGATGTTAACTTGCTGGAGTGGTTTTCCAGCATTGGCTGGTACTTCTATGGTGAAATAATATGTTGCTTCCCGAACATCTGTGTTTATGTAAGTCGATGTAGCAGCAACCAAACGCGGTGGTTGGAAGATGGTAATAGCGCTATCGGCTTGAGCAAATGCAGATATTGCGGACAAAGGCAATAAGCATAGCCCAGTACCGACAACAAAAAGAGTTTTATAAAACCTAGAAATGCTTTTCATGTTGTTTGGTGACATACAGGTTTTCTGGGGATTTTCAGTAGCTGGATTATGAGAAATAAAATCTTCATTCGTTGCTTTATTTAAGACAGCAAAATTCTCTAAAAGAGCATTTTTTTAACAATAGCTGCTCAAATTTGAAATTACTGAGTCTACAAAAAAATCCACTATTCTACCAAGGCTATATGTAAGTTTATATAGCCGCGATTTTTGCTCGCTAGGTATTTTTTATGTGAAATAGCACCGTTCTATCTTCGATTGGCATATGAAGGCTAGTGATTAAACCAATTAAACGTAATAGCGTTTGAGGTTAATCATTTACTCACCACCCAATATTAAATTGGGAAACTGGGTGCTTCTCTAATTTTTTTTAAATGTAACACATATTGAAAATTTTTACTGCTGATAGAATTAGCTTTTGCCAAGTCAATTGATTCCTCCTAACCCGATAGAATTTTAGGTAATAAACAACTTGCATAAAGTTATTTAATTTTCTCTAAATACACAATCTTGTTGGGAAATTATCAGCGTTTTTGCAGTAGCTAAAATACGGTATTTTGATAAATATTAAGATGATTAATTTCGCTTTTCGACGGCAATATCTCCCAAAAAGCTATTGGATTTTTAAGGAAGAAAATTTAGCTTTTCCTATAAAAAATAAGCAAATTAGAGATGGAAGCGTTTTCTCCGCCTGCTTATCGCTACACATCTACACTCTGCTTCCTAACAGGCGTGATAAGGAAAGCTCACTCACTTTTCACCTTTAGCAGTGCCGGGGACTCTTCATACATTCACTTTCACCATGACTTAAAATACGGTAAATCAGTCAATTTATGAGCTTTAAAAAACAGCCATTTGGTGTATACCTATAGGATGAAATTTGACTGACTAGTAATACAATCTTGGTGTCCTCACATCCGGAAGGTTATGCGGTTTTTTACACATGGTCGCCGCTGGTTATTCCTGACGCTTTTTGTCATTGCAGTTATTGCAGCGTGTACGGCAATGCCTGGAAAACGCGCTCAGCAAGCGATACAACACAGTATGGTCATTTTCGTTGCCGATGGGCTGCGTCCGACTTCGATAAATGCTACCGATACCCCAACCATGAACGAGATACGGGAACGGGGAGTCAAGTTTACTAACAGTCACTCTTTATTTCCGACCTTCACCACCGCTAACGCTTCGGCGATCGCCACCGGTCACTATTTGGGAGATACGGGTGACTTTAGCAATACTATCCAAGTCAGCGCCCCGGTCAAAAGTGCCAAAAACAGCGTAGTTCCGTTCCTAGAAAACAATGCCGTTCTTCAAGAAGTTAACAAACAGTTTGGTGCCAACTACCTCAACGAACAAACTCTGTTAGAAGCCGCAAGAAAAGCAGGTTTCAGTACTGCTGCTGTCGGAAAAATCGGACCAGTTTTGATTCAAGATGTGACGTTGCAAAAGGGCGAACCAACGATCATTTTTGATGACGCCACCGGCACGCCGACGGAAATTTCTCTAAGTTCTGAAGTTACACAACTGCTTGCCAAAAACTCATTGCCAACAGCAACGCCATCGCGGGGAGAAAACGGTAATCATGGGGACAGCAAGACTCCAGGTACCAAAGTTGCAAATACAGTTCAGCAGCAATATTTTGCTGATGTCACGACTAAGGCAATCCTGCCACTTTTCAAGCAGCGGCAAAAACCCTTTGTGCTGGTTTTCTGGTCTCGTGATCCAGATGGTACACAGCATAACCACGGCGACAGCCTCAACCAACTCGTTCCTGGTATCAATGGTCCCACCGTGCAAGCAGCCCGCCAGAATGTTGACAAGAACCTAGCTCAAATTCGCACTGCATTAAGGGATTTGGGTTTGGAAGAGACGACAAATATATTCTTGACTGCCGACCACGGATTTTCGACTATTAGTAAGGAAAGCAAAACCAGTTATGCAGCAACACTTTCTTACCCGGATGTGCCAAAAGGTTTTTTACCAACTGGTTTTTTGGGAATAGACATAGCGCATGAGTTAAAGCTCTCTATGTTTGACCCAGATCAGAACAATGCTCCACTCAATCCTAGTAAAGGGCAGACTTCTAGAAACAGTATCATTGGTAAAGACCCGAGAAAACCAGATGTCATAGTTGCTGGTAATGGTGGTTCTGATTTGCTCTATCTGCCTAATGCTGCAAACAAAAAAGCCACTGCGAAAAAGATTGTAGATATGCTGCTAAAGCAAGACTATATCAGCGGCTTGTTTGTGGATGATTCTTTGGGAAAAATTCCTGGGACTTTACCTTTAGAGGCGATCGCTCTTCGAGGAGCCGCACGGACTCCTAAACCATCTATCTTAGTAAATTTTCGCTCCTTTGACACAGGTTGCGGCAATCCCACAGCCTGTGGTGTGGAAATAGCAGATACAAACTTGCAGCAGGGACAAGGAATGCATGGAAGCTTTAGTCGTGCTGATACTTACAACACAATGGCAGCAATTGGACCTGACTTTAAACAGGATTATGAAGATGTGGCTCCCGTGAGTAACGCAGATGTAGCACCAACCTTGGCGAAGGTACTGAATCTAAAGTTGTCTCCTCAGGGTAAGCTAGTTGGTCGAGTGTTAAGTGAAGCGCTCCTTAGTGGACCTGACAACGTTCAGCATAAGTCTTTTACCCTGAAATCTCCATCTGCCGCTAATGGTTTGCAGACAATCCTCAAATATCAAACAGTCGGAAAAACTCGCTACTTTGATGTTGCTGGGTTTCCAGGTCGTACGCTGGGACTGTGATCAGAACTACATTATTTAATTAGGGTGCATTAATTCATATCTTATGCAAGCGATATGCCAGCATAAACACTTCGACCTACGTATAGACGATTTTCCAGTGATATTCTAGGGTTTTCTGTTCGGGACCAATTTGAATCCGCAGAGAACCCTAATTTTCTGTGTTGGAATCAATCCCCAGTGCAGCATAGCTGTGCGTTAACTGTTCCCAGAGCGCGTTTATTTGCTGGTAAGCGTCTTCTTGGGAGAGCTTTCCCAGAGTCTGTAAGTTGCAAATGTAGCCAACTCGTGTTGCAAATTCTTGTAAGTTAGCGTTGAATAGCAGAGCCTCTGGCGTGAACTGACCGTGGTAACTTCGCTTCTGATAGAGAAAGCTATGTTTGTCTATCTGCTGTTGCATAATCCACCTCTTGTCTATAAAGTTCCTCTTCTTTCTTTGTATGCCAAAATTACGATAAAAACAAATATTGTTTTTTGTTGTTACCATAAATAACGGTGATTAAAAATACACTACTTAGGTATGATGACTGGTTGCGCTCAACATAATAGTAATATGTGGGTTAAAAAAAATCATGGTAAATTTTGGAGAATTTTCCGGTTTTGGGTGCAAGTTACCCTTATAGGTTTGTAGTTTCGCGATTTGCGACACTACAAACCCAAAACAACCAAACCATAACGATGAGGTAGATGTGCATGGCAAGTTTGAAACATCAATCAATAGCCGTAGTTGGGGCGGTGCTTTCTACCTTGGGAACAGCAGAATTAGCAGGGGCAATAGTTACTGCTAATAATTCACAAAATCACCAGCTTGCCTCTGGAGAGTTCAGTGGTGTTGTACCAATAAATACTTCACTTGATCTCTGCACTGGTTCCTTGTTAAAAGGAGGTTTACATATTCTCACAGCAGCCCACTGCATCACAGACAAAAATGGTAAATTTAATACCAAGATTTTGAATAAAACAAACGTAACTTTCAAATTGCCTACAGGTTCAGTCTCAATGCCCGTTGTTGACTTTTATGTCCATCCTGGGTACGATAGCACTTTTTACAAAGGTAACGACATTGCTGTTTTGCGACTAGGTACGCCAGCACCTAGCCAAGCTCAACAATATGACATTTATCGTGCTCAAGATGAAGTCGGCAAAATTTTCACGGAAGTAGGATACGGCTACATTGGGAACCCAAATTTAGGAGAAGATACTCAGAGTAATCTTTCCCATCTAGCTTACTCGGGAAAGAATAAGTTTGATGCCTTGGGTGATATTACTAGTTCACTGTTTCAGCAGCAAGTTCCTGGATTTACAGGCATCATCCCTGGAAGTCAATTGTTGTTTGATTTCGATAGTGGCTTACCTGCGAATGATGCTTTTGGCACTCACTTTGGTATCAACGATTTAGGCTTGGGAACCAATGAAAGCAATATAGCTGGCGGTGATTCAGGTGGACCTGCATTTATTAATGATTTGGTTGCTGGTATTGCTTCCTACAGCTTTAGCGATTCATTTCTTTTCCCAAACGGAGTTCACACAGATCCGGATCAGAAAACCAACAGCAGTTTTGGTGAGTTTACAGCAACAACACGGGTGTCTAATTATGCCTCATTTATTGATGATGCAATTGCTGGTAAGGTCGCCTCTGCTATACCTATTCAATCACGATCAACGACAAACTCGCCAAGTGCGAAATTGCAAACTCTGAAACTGCGGCAAGGTACAGACCAAACTCCAAAAACTATTCCAGAATCTACCTCTATACTGGGGATGTTAGCGTTTGGCACTGCTGTTTGCTTTCTTAGAAAAGGTCAAAAACCATTGGCGAGAGGCAATAGTTAAGGAGATTCTCTCAAGTCCAACATATTGCCAAACTTCGTATCCAACAACACGAAGTCGAAGGACAGGGAAAGCATTTATTCCAAAGCCCTGTGCATTAAGCATTTCAGAAACAATTCTAATTTTATTGTTCCTGAATTAACACCCCGAGAGAACATTTGCTGTCCTGGGAGGAATACCGTTACGGTTCCTTCCAGGTTTTGTGTCTGATTGAGTTTAACCTGGGCTTTCCCCCATACAATTGTACTAATCGCCTTGCTCCTAAGCCCCTCGAAGGTTGTGAGCGATCGCATTTCTGCACAGACTTATTTGAAATGCTGCATTACTATAGCAATCCGGTTTGATTTTTGAAAAAATTTAAGTATCTTTCGGGTGTGCCTTGCCCACTATATCTAGGTTAGATCTGGGTTTTGGTGAGCAAGGCACACCCTACGTGTATTTCAAAAATCTTTGGAGGAATCCTATAGCTAATTAATAATTTATAATTACGACGATTACCAAAGAAGGGTTTTAATACTTCTCGGTTAAATGGTAACCGTGACCCCTACACATAACCGTAAGAGCGATCGCATAATAAAATTGTAAGAACAGGTGTACATAGCAGCAGTCACTTAGATAAACGGTATTTTAATCGGGGTTGCAAAATTAAAACAGTTGCAGCCAGTGAGAGAAAATACTCATATGATTTTTTAGCAAACGTCTAAGGATTACAGATAATGCAAATTCTAAAAAGAGCCATCAAACCAGAAACGTATATATCGTTCCTCCACATTTACCCAACAACTTGGGGGACTGCTGGTGATATCTGTTTAGTCCGTGAATCAGTAGCTAATTCAAGTGCATCGAAGTTCGTAGGTCACAAACTTCAACTAGCACTCCCAAAAGGCATAGAGCGCGATCGCTTGGTGGGCGTTCCGGTGATCAAAGTTGCAGGTCATGTGAGCGAGGGACATCCTAAAGATCCGCAGTCCGAATGGGAGGTTTATGAAGGTGTAGATAGAGAAATAGCGATCGCCGCTCTAAAACCTTGGGGCTTCAAGTTAATTGACTCTAATGTGGCAATCTGATCAAAGTCCCCACCGTCAGCCAAGAGAGTCGGATCGCCCGTCTCGAGATCGGGAGGACAACGCGCTCTATCGGGCTGGCTATGGTATGCACGAAAGGGGAACCCACCAGGGATGGGTTCGCTCGGGCAGCCTCTACGTGAAGCTAAGCGAGTATCCGGTTCTCGCAACCATGACTGTAGCTGGTCTCGGCGTGGTAATCTGGCTGTTTACTACGTCCCTTGTCCAAAGCTCCTGAATTTGCGCCTGGCTTTCGGGACTCTGCGGTGGCACTGCCCTAGGCGCTACCTTAATGGGAGGTCTGGAGGGCGATAGTGCCCCCACTACAACGGTACTCCG